>NZ_JACAPY010000018.1:0-162868 GCF_013385455.1 Pseudomonas sp. G1002 | reverse complement strand
TTGTACATACAAGCATATGCAATCAAGCGGCCAACTTTGCGCGCAAGGTTTGAAGATTTTTCCGGGACGAGGGTGGAAGCCTTGGAAAACAAGGCTTCGCAGCATGATGAATTTTCTTACGGGGGATTTTTACAGTGCGGGACACTTGTCATCGAGGCAGGGCTTTGCGCCATGCTGGGGCGTTCGGTAACAAGTTGGTGCGGGAAGAGGGAAACAAAATGTGGGGGAAGAAACCCCCACCTGTTCAGGCGGCGGCAGTCAATTCGATAACGCAGCAACGGCCAGTCACACTGACATCCAGCAGGCCGGTGTTACCGTCCAGTTGCAGGCAGTCGTGACGGTTCAGCCGCTCACCGAGCACCTTCACTTCATCGGCCACGCTGAACACCAGCACGGTGTGCGCGGCACTGAAGAAACGCTGCGTGCCGTCCATCCATTGCAACCGCGCTTGATAGCGCTGCGGCGAATAGATGAGGTTGAAATCGCGGATCGGCCCGCCGATCAAGCGGCAGGACACCTGGCTGTCACCCTTGAACGGGAATGGCTGCAGCGGTAACAACCCGAGTTGTTCCTCGCCATCCACCGTCAGCACCATGCCCGAGCCTTGCAGCACGGTGATAATGCGCTGGTACCCGGCAAAGGTGGAGAACCCGCCCGACTCGGCGATATCGGCAATCGACAGGCGCCAGCCGAAACCGTCCAGGCCCTCCCCCGCGTCACGGGTGATTTCTTCAGTGCTGCCGCCACCGTTTTTCCACGGCATGCGAATGTAATCGGTAGCGCGCCAGACTTTCATCGAACTCATTTACTGAAACGTCCTTCCAGGCTATGACGGGAACCGGGGTGGATCAAACGTGCGGCCGTGACCGGCTGGCGGCCAGACCAGGTGCGGCGGCGAATCAGCAGGCATGGCTCGCTGGTTTCGATTTGCAGCAGCTTGCATTCGTCGGCGTCGGCCAGGATCGCCTCGACCACGTGCTCGCCTTCGGTCAGCGGCGCCACCTGGTTGAGGTAGGCATAGGGCGTTTGCTGGGTGAAATCCTGCTGCAGGTATTCCGGTGCTACCAGGGCGTTGACGAAACGGTCTTCGATTTGCACCGGAATGTCGTTTTCGTAGTGCACGATCAACGAGTGGAACACCCGCCCGCCTTCGCGCATTTCCAGCGCGACGGCGCGCTCGGAGCCGGCGGCTTCTTCACCGAGGGTAATGACCCTGCACGTATGGCGATGACCGCGGGAGGCGATCTCATCGGCAATGTTGTGCACTTCAAACAGCGCCGACTGGCTCTTGGGCTCGGCGACAAAGGTGCCCACACCTTGCATGCGTACCAGCAGGCCTTCGGCAGTCAACTCGCGCAGGGCGCGGTTGATGGTCATGCGGCTGAAGCCCAACTGGTTGACCAGTTCGCTCTCCGAAGGCACGCGATAATGCGGCGGCCAGTTGCCGTTGAGAATCTGCTGGCTGATCATCTGTTTGACGCGGGCATACAAGGGCGCCGGACTTTCGTCCATGTGGGCAGCCAGTGGAGACTTGGCGGGCGGAGTCGACACAGGAAATCCTTGTAGGTGAAAAAGAAGCATAGCTTGCCGGAGTTTACCGAGCAGGCAAACGTCTGTATATGTATATACAAATAAACACACGACTGGGGTGCCTGAATCATGTCCGCTTTCTTTGCCGAACGCGCGCTGCTGCCTAATGGATGGGCCAACGATGTACGTCTTGAAGTCAGCGCCGATGGCCTGCTGACCAAGGTTGAGCCCAACGCCAGTGCAGACGGTGCCGAACGGCTCAGGGGCCCCGTGCTGGCGGGCATGCCGAACCTGCATTCCCACGCTTTCCAGCGCGCGATGGCCGGGCTGGCGGAAGTGGCCGGCAACCCGAATGACAGTTTCTGGACCTGGCGCGACCTGATGTATCGGATGGTCGGCAAGATCCGCCCCGACCAGTTGCAGGTCATCGCGCGCCAGTTGTATATCGAAATGCTCAAGGCCGGCTACACCTCGGTGGCCGAATTTCACTACGTGCACCACGACGTCAGCGGCCAGCCCTATGCCGACCCTGCGGAGCTGTCGCGGCAAATCAGCCAGGCCGCCGCCAGCAGCGGTATCGGCCTGACGTTGTTGCCGGTGCTCTACAGCCACTCCGGTTTCGGCGGCCAGGCACCCAATGAAGGCCAGCGCCGCTTTATCAACAGCACCGAAAATTACCTGAGCCTGCAATCACGCCTGCAACCGATTCTGGCCGCGCAACCGGCACAACGGCTGGGCCTGTGTTTCCACTCGCTGCGCGCCGTCACACCGCAACAGATCAGCGAAGTGCTGGCCGCCAGCGACAAGGCGTGCCCGGTGCATATCCACATCGCCGAGCAGCAGAAGGAAGTCGACGACTGCCTGGCCTGGAGCGGCCAGCGCCCGCTGCAATGGCTGTATGACCATGTTGAAGTGGATCAGCGCTGGTGCCTGGTGCACGCCACCCACGCCAATCCGGAAGAAGTGACGTTGATGGCCAGGAGCCGGGCGATTGCCGGGTTGTGCCTGACCACTGAAGCCAACCTGGGCGACGGGATTTTCCCGGCGGTGGACTTCCTGGCCCAGGGCGGGCGCATGGGGATTGGTTCCGACAGCCATGTATCACTGAGCGTGGTGGAAGAATTGCGCTGGCTGGAATATGGGCAGCGGCTGCGGGACCAGCGGCGCAACCGGCTGTATCGCAGCGATCAGCCGATGGTTGGGCGTACGCTGTTCGATGCCGCGCTGGACGGCGGTGCCGAAGCGTTGGGGCAGCCGATTGGGCGCCTGGAAGTTGGCAAGCGTGCGGACTGGCTGGTGCTGGACGGTAACGATCCGTACCTGGCGACAGCGAACGAAGACGGGATCCTCAATCGCTGGTTGTTTGCCGGTGGTGATCGCCAGGTGCGCGACGTGCTGGTCAACGGAAAGTGGGTGGTGCGCGACGGGCATCACGCCGCCGAAGAAGACAGCAGCCGGGCGTTTACTCAGGTCCTGCGGGATTTGCTGGGCTGACAGACGACACATAACAAATGTGGGAGCGGGCTTGCTCGCGAAAGCAGTGGATCAGTCAATACATCCGGTGACTGTCACACCGCCTTCGCGAGCAAGCCCGCTCCCACATTGGATTGGCGCTGTTTCGTATTACTGCGAGGTCTTCGCCATCTGCTTGTCCGACGTACGCCAGATCAAACGTGTGGTGTCATACCCCTGCTGCCGCGCCCTGCTCAGCAGGTCTTCGCGGGTGTCGGCGCTGACCGTCGGTGTGCGCGACAGCAACCACATGTAGCGCCGGCTCGGGCTGCCGACAATGGCGGTCTTGTAGTCATCGCTGACGTACAGCACCCAGTAATCGCCCTTGGCCACGCCCGGCAACAGCGAGGTGAACCAGTTATTGAATTCGACCCACAGTTTGTCGGTCTTGCCGGCGACCTGCGGCGTTGCGGTGCCCTTGGCTTCCTGCCACTTCCACTCAGGGGTCAGGCAGCGGTTGAACACCGACATGTTGCCATCGGGCAACAGCGTGTAGCGGGCTTCGGACTGCGCACAATTGCGCTGGAAGTACATCGGCAAACGGGCCAACTCATACCAGGTGCCCTGGTAACGCTTGAGGTTGACGCTGCCAACAGTCTTGGGTTGCAGATCATCGCCAGAATGGCTGGCGCAGCCCGCCAAAAACAGGCTGGCGCAGAGGTATAGAACGAAACGCATCATGTTGTTTTTCTCCCGCAGGCTTTCGCCCCGGTTTACTTCAGGCCTTGCCCGGAAAAAATCAGTACTTTGTCACCGGCATATTGCACGCTGATAAAGCTGTTTTTATCGCCCCAGGTGCAACTGGACATACCCAGCGCGCCAGAACAATCAGTCGGCTTGCCCAACAACGACTCCACCTCGGCCTTTGGCATGCCGGCCGACAGTTTTGCGTAATTTTCTTGAGTGACCTTGCTGCAAGCGGCCAGAAGCACGCAAAACGACAACAGGGCGAGACGGCGTAACGACATGGAAAAACTCCTGGAGAGACGAAGCAGCTTGGGGGTCTGCCAGAAGCTTAGAAGGGAAAAGAGGTGTCTGGTTCCCGACGAGCGAAAACAAAAAAGCCCCGAAAACGCTGAAACGTTTCGGGGCTTTTGCTTACCGCAAGGACTTACGCCTTGTGGTAGCCGGTCACACGCTCAACTTCTTCCTTCGAACCCAGGAACACCGCTACGCGCTGGTGCAGGCCTTCAGGCTGGATGTCGAGGATGCGCTGGTGGCCGTCGGTGGACGCACCGCCCGCCTGCTCAACCAGGAACGACATCGGGTTGGCTTCGTACATCAGGCGCAGCTTGCCCGGCTTGGACGGCTCGCGGCTGTCGCGTGGGTACATGAACAGGCCACCACGGGTCAGGATGCGGTGCACGTCGGCAACCATCGCAGCCACCCAGCGCATGTTGAAGTTCTTCTTCAACGGGCCTTCCTCGCCGGCCATCAACTCGCCCACGTAGCGGGTAACCGGCTCTTCCCAGTGACGCTGGTTGGACATGTTGATTGCAAATTCCTGGGTGGACGCAGGAATGGTGATGTCTTCGTGGGTGAGCACGAAGCTGCCCATTTCGCGGTCCAGGGTGAAGCCCTTGACGCCGTCGCCCAGGGTCAGCACCAGCATGGTCTGTGGGCCGTAGATCGCGTAACCGGCAGCTACCTGCTCGGTGCCCGGCTGCAGGAAGGCCTTTTCGTTCAGGGCTTCGTTCTGGCTCAGGTATTCGTTCGGGCAACGCAGTACCGAGAAGATGGTGCCGACTGGCGCGTTGATGTCGATGTTCGACGAACCGTCCAGTGGGTCGAATACCAGCAGGTACGCGCCTTTCGGGTATTTGCCCGGGATCTGGTAGGCATTGTCCATTTCTTCGGACGCCATGCCGGCCAGGTGACCGCCCCACTCGTTGGCTTCGAGCAGGATTTCGTTGGAGATCACGTCAAGCTTCTTCTGCACTTCGCCTTGTACGTTTTCAGTGCCCATGCTGCCCAGGACACCACCCAGCGCGCCTTTGGACACGGCGTGGCTGATTTCCTTGCAAGCACGCGCCACCACTTCGATAAGGAAGCGCAGATCGGCAGGCGTGTTGTTGCTGCGGGTCTGCTCGATCAAATAGCGACTCAGGGTAACGCGGGACATGGAAGGCTCCGGAAATGGGGGGCTAAAAACCCGCGCAGTTTAACGCGAGTCGGGGCGTATTTCCTCCTATCAGAGGATTTAAACCCAATAGAGTTCATGGACTTTATTTAACGTGCCACCGGTGGCTTGCGCAGCAAACTGTAGGCCATGGCGCCCAGGGCCGCCACACCGAGCAGCAGCACGGCCCAAAGACCGAGCTTTTTCCAGTTCGGCCCGGCATCAACCGGGGCCGCGACCGCAGGCGATGTCACCACCGCCTCGCCCGCCACCTTGGCCTGCCCAAGCCCCGCGAGACGTTCGGCGCTGTAGTCCGGAATCAGGGTCGACAGCGGCAAGTTCGCGCCTTTCACCGACGGATTGCCGAGCACAAGGGTGAACGGTGGCTCGCCCCGCGCCAGGAACACCAACTGCGTGGCCCGCACCGCAAAGCTCAAGGTCGGCGCCTCCACGCCCAGGCCACCGCCACGTTCGTCCACGTCGAGCTTGAGCTGCGCAACAGCCTGGCCCGGCAACTGCAGTTCGTTCTGTAAAACGTCCTGGCCATTTTGCGTCAACCGGTAGAGCAAACCGCTGCTCATGGGTTGCCAGGCCTGATTAGTTTCCCGGCGGCCCGACAAGGTGACCGGCGCCAGGCTGTTGGGTTGGCTCAAGTCGATTCGCAAGCGTTCGACGTTCAGTGCGTTGGGTAACTGCCAGCTGTATTCCCCGGCCTTGAGCCGGCTGCCCGACAACGGCTGCGACCACACCAGCGGCAACGGCAGGTTGTGGGCGCTGACACTCTCCAACTGCGCCGACGTCAGCGCCGGTGCCGCCTGGCCTTTCCACAGCAGACGCAGATACCGCGCCGACTGCCCCGGCAAACTCACTTCATGCTGCTCGACGCGCTCATCGGCAAACGACAACCGCGCCACCTGCCCTTCGCCCCACGCGCGCCAGTGCTGCAAGTCGTCGCTGGCTTCGATGCTGAAACGCTGGAAGCCGTCGCGCTCGCTCGTCCAGTCGAGGATCAGTTGCTGCAACGGGGCCTTGATCGCACTCGCGTCGAGCAACCAGCCGCGCAGCACTTCTTCGCCGGCCTCCAGTTGGCTCGGCGGCTGCACTTGCACCAGCGTGCCGGTGGACGTGGATTGCACACGCACGCTGGGCACGGCTTCGGAGGAGTCAGCCGCAGCGTACAACGGGAACCACTTCACGTTGGACAGGCTGCGGCTTTCGGTGCTTTGCGCCGACTGCCGCGCCAGTGCGTAAGCCTGGGGCTCGCCAGCGGCGTTGAACACCCGCACATCACCCAGGTCGGCCTGACGGGCGCTCAATTGCACCGCCAGCGGCAGTTCCAGGCGGTACCACGGGCCTTCGCCACTGATCGTCAGCGGTACCCGCGTGGTGAAATCGGCGGGCGTCTCCTGGGCCCAGGCCGATAACGTCGTGCACAACCCCAACAGCGCCACACTCAGCTTGCCCATCAAGAGGCCACTCCTTCAGTTTCAACCACCGGCTCGGGGCGCTTGGGGGGCAGCGGGGCGAAATAGCCCACCACCAGCAACAGCCCGCCCACACCGATAAACGATACGATCCGCGCCAGCCCGCCACGGTTGCTCAATTCGACGAAGAACAATTTGGCCACCACCACGGCAATCAATGCCGCACCGATCAGCCACACCTCACGCCGATGACGCAGATGGCCGCCGATCATCAGGCTCAGGGCAATCAGGGTCCACACGATCGACAGCCCGGCCTGCACCAGCATCGACTCCAGCAACGCATCCAGATGGAACGGCACGCCACCCCAGTGATGAGCCGTGCGCATCACCAGCGCGGTGAAGAAGGCGAACAACGAGACACCGGCGACCGCCTGGGCGACCAGTTCGGCGCGCGGCCCGCGTTGCGGTGCGGCACTGCGGGACCACAGGTACACACCCAACAGCGCGAATAGCAATCCAATATCCAGCGGGTTAAGCAGCGGCACATATGGCAGCGGCTCGGCGGTGCCGTCGCTGAAGATATTCGCCAGCCAGAACCAGCCGAGCATCAACACCGCCAGCGGCAACGCGGCATACAACCGGTACTCGCGCGGGTACGCCGACACCGGCCACGGCCAACTGCGCGGCGCGGCGGCCAGCACCAGGTATAGGCTCGGCAGGATCGCCCAGCCCAGCCAGCGCCAGGCGTTGTATTCCTCGGACAGCAGCAACAGGCCGTAGCGCAGCTCCAGCGCCAGCACGCCGATCAGCAGCCAGCAACCAAGCACATGCGCGGCGCTCAGGGCTTTCTCCGGAATGACCGAAGCCAGGCGTCGCAGCGACACGAAGTGCACCGCAAACACCGCCGCCCATGCCAGCCAGGCGAAGTTCGCCGCCGGGTGATAACGCGAGCCCCACGAGCCCAGCAACACCACGCCCGCCGCCGGCATCAACAGCGTGCACAGCAAGCCCAGCGACGCCCATTGCAGCCTCAGGGCCAATACCGCCCAGATCGCCACACTCACCGCCGCTACCGCCAACAGCCAGGTGCCTTGCAGCATCGACGGTGCAAAACGCAGCACTTCGCTGACCAACGCCAGCGTCCACCAACCCGCACCCCACACCAGCAGCACGTCGGACAGCCGCTGCAAACTCAACGCCTCGAACACCGGCGCATGAGGCCTGCGCTGCAAGCGCCAGGCACCGACCAGCGCCGCCAGCCCGAGCACCATTGGCGTCCAGAAACCGCTATGGCCCAAAGGACGCAAACCCTCGCTGGTCAGCGGCCCGAGCAGGTCCGGCACCGCGATCAGGAACGAAGCGCCGCCGATCACTTGCAGCAACAACCCGAAGACAAAACTGACGCGCTGTTGCAGGTACAGGCTCAGCCAGATGATCAACAAACCACTGGCCGCCCACACGCCGCTGGCGGTCTCCCACGGCAGCACAAACAGCACCGCCAGGTTGATCAGCACCAACCCGGCGAGCAACACCACCGACAGGCCACGCAACAACCGCACATCGCTGCGCACCATGGTGTCCCGCGCGGCCAGCAGCATGCCGCCGATCAATGCCAGGCCAATCAGCGATGCGGTGAGCAAGCCGCTCCAGCCCGCACTGAACACCGCGCCTGAATCAGCACCCGCTTGCAGGCGCAGCAGGAACAGCGCACCACCCAGCAGTTGCACGGCAAACGCGGTGAAGAGGAACGTACGCGAGCCGATGCGCAGGCCCACCAGCAAGGTCGCAAGACCGGCAAGCGCCCAACTGATGGCCGTGCCTTGGGTCCACAGCAGCAACGGTGCGAGCAGGTACAAGAAGCCCAGGCCCACACTGGCCAATACCGGCAAGCCTCGACGCTCCCACTGCGCCGCGTGCTCCACCGGCGCCTTGCGCAACTGGTCGAAACTGAACAGCAAGGCCGCCCCCAGCAACAACGCACCCAAGGGTGCACCGTCCAGCAGGCTGGTCTCGCCAATCCGCAATTCGCTGAGGAACGCCAGCGCCGAACCGACTTGCAACAGCAAGCCAAACGCCCGTGCCAAAGGCCGCTGCTGACGCAGGCCGAGCCAGAAAATCCCGGCGCCTTCCACGGCCCAGGCCGCCGCGGTCCAGCGTGCGTCGAGGCCCAACGGAATCGCCAGGCTGGCGAAGATCACACCCAGCGCCAGGCAAGTTTCCGCCAGCAGCAAGGCGCGCCCGCCACTCAGCAAACGAGCCAGGCCCATATAGATAATGCCCAGGGCCAGCGCGCTGAACGCAGCGGCAAATTCCAGGTGCTGCACCAGCGCAAACTGCAAACCGAAGCCCACCAGCGGCGGACCGAACAGCATGCTGCCGTCGACATAATCGCCCTTGGCCGCCGACCAGCGCAGCAACGCGCCGCGGCTGTCATCGTCCGGCGCGTCGCGCATCTCCAGCAACTTGCGCCGGGCGAACAACAGGCCGATGCCCAGGTACATCAGGAAAAATAGAATCAGGAACGGCTCGGTGCTCCACAGCAGCTCCGGTGTATAGGAGCGCATGCCCCAGGCGAAGCCGATGCCGAAGGTGCCGACAAAACCGATCAAATTGAGCAGGCGCCAGGCCTTGAACCAGGCGATGGCGAGAATGCCTGCGTTGAGCAGGGCGAAATAGCTGAACAGCGCCACATGGTTGCCGGCGCCGGTGGACGTGAGGATCGGTGCCGCAAAACCGCCGAGTGCAGCGGCGCAGGCCAGGCCGAGGGCGTCCTGGGTAATCGCCAGGATCGCCGAGAAAACGGTGACCGCCACCAGCAAGCCGAGTGCCGCGCCGGGGTCGAGCAACGGGTGCAGGCGCATCGCGGCGAACACAGTCAGGTACAACACGGCGATGCCGGTGCCCTGCAGCATCAACCCATAATTACTGTTGCGCAGCCGCAGCCACCAACCCAGGCCCAGCAGTGCCAATGCGCAACCGGCGACACCTGCGTAACGCAACTCGATTGGCACCACCATGCCTTCAGTGGCATAGCGCAGCAGGAAGGCCAGGCCGAGGAACAACAACACCACACCGACCCGCAGCACGGTGTTGCCACCGAACAGCCAGTTGCGGGCACCGCTGATTGCGCGCTCGATAAAGTTGGGGCCGCGAGGCACCGCAGGCGCGGCAGGTTGTTCAGGGATTTTCGCGCTCGGTTCGGCCCGCCACACATCAGCCGGCAATGGCTGGCTGGGTTCGGCCACCACACTTGCGTAGGCAGGTTCCAGTTCGGCGGGTAATTCCCAGACGAGTTCAGGCGGCGCCGCTACCGGCAGCGGCTCTTCGACAAACACAGGTCCGGGGGTTTCAACGGCGGCAGGCCTTTCCAGCAAGGCCAGGCGTTGCTCGACCACTTTCAGGGCGTTGCGGGCAGACTCCAGCTGACGGCCTTGTTCCTCCGTACGCGAGGCGAACATCGACAGGCGAATCGCCTGGCCAATGCCCAAACCGAGCAGCGCTCCAATGCCCGCATCACTGAACGACTCGTCGAGTGTCCAGCCGAGCACCAGGCCAATCAGCATGAAAATCCATTGCATGGCGGATATCCCTAAGCAGCCCGAAGCGGGCAAAGGCGATGCTCAGTATATCGACACGGACCCCATGTGGGAGCGGGCTTGCTCGCGAAGGCGGTGGATCAGTCACAAATTTGTCGACTGACGCTGCGCTTTCGCGAGCAAGCCCGCTCCCACATTTTTTATTGCAGTGTCTAATCCAACGCTTTCCAGATTTCCGTCGCGTATTCGCGGATGGTCCGGTCCGACGAGAACCAGCCCATGCGCGCGGTATTGAGCACCGCCGAACGCCACCATTCCTTGGAGTCGTGCCAATGGGCCTCGACCCGCGCCTGGGCATCCCAGTAGGAATCGAAGTCGGCACAGACCAGGAAGCGGTCGTAGTCGATCAGCGAATCCACCAACCCGGCATAACGGCCCGGATCATCCGGTGAGAACACCCCGCCACGAATCGCTTGCAGCACATCATTCAAGCGATGGGACGCGGCGATCTCTGGCCCGGCGTTGAATTCGCCCGCGTGTTTGCGCGCTTCCACCTGCTGGGCGCTGAGGCCGAAGATGAACATGTGGTCGGCACCCACGCGCTCGTGCATCTCGACGTTGGCGCCGTCCATGGTGCCGATGGTCAGCGCGCCGTTGAGGCCGAATTTCATGTTGCTGGTGCCCGAGGCTTCAAAGCCGGCGGTGGAAATCTGCTCCGACAAGTCGGCCGCCGGAATGATGCTTTCCGCCAGGCTGACGTTGTAGTTGGGCAGGAATACCACCTTGAGCAACCCGCGCACGGTAGGGTCGTTGTTGACGGTACGGGCGATGTCGTTGGTCAGCTTGATGATCAGCTTGGCCTGGTGATAGCTGGCCGCGGCCTTGCCGGCGAAGATCTTCACCCGCGGCACCCAGTCGGTGCCCGGCTCGGCCCGGATCGCCTGGTACAGCGCGACGGTGTGCATCAGGTTCAGCAGCTGGCGCTTGTACTCGTGGATCCGCTTGACCTGCACATCGAACATCGCCGCCGGGTTGACCGAAATCCCCAGGCGCTCGTGAATGATGTCGGCCAGTGCCCGCTTACTGTGCAGCCGCTGTTCGGCGAAGGCCTTGCGAAAGGCTTGCTTCTCGGCAAACGGTTCCAGGTCTGCCAGGCGCTGTTCGGGGTTATCCAGCACGTCCGGGCCCAGTGCTTCCACCAGCATCGCCGTGAGCTTGGGGTTGGCCTGGTACAGCCAGCGGCGGAAGGTAATGCCGTTGGTTTTGTTGTTGATGCGGTCCGGGTAGAGCTTGTGCAGTTCGGAGAACACCGTGCTGCGCATCAGTTGCGTGTGCAGGCCGGATACGCCGTTGACACTGTGGGAGCCGAGGAACGCCAGATTGCCCATGCGTACGCGGCGACCGTTGTCTTCTTCGATCAGCGAGACGGCACGCAGCACGTCGAAGTCATGGATGCCCTTGGCCCGCAGCGAGTCGATATGCTGGGCGTTGATCAGGTAGATGATCTGCATGTGCCGCGGCAGCATGCGCTCCATCAGGCCGACCGGCCAGGTTTCCAACGCCTCGGGGAGCAAGGTGTGGTTGGTGTACGACAGCGTTTCGACGGTGACGTCCCAGGCGGCATCCCAAGGGATGTCGTGCAGGTCCACCAACTGACGCATCAACTCGGCCACCGCGATCGACGGGTGAGTGTCGTTGAGTTGAATGGCCGCGTGCTCGCCCAGGCTCAATACCGAGCCGTGCATGTTCTTGTGGCGACGCAGCAGATCCTGCAACGAGGCGGAGACGAAGAAGTACTCCTGGCGCAGGCGCAGCTCCTGCCCTGCTTCGGTGCTATCGGCCGGGTAAAGCACTCGGGAGATGCTTTCGGCGCGGGCCACCTCGGCGACGGCGCCCAAGTGGTCACCGGCGTTGAAACGTTCCAGGTGCAGGTCTTCCACCGCACGGGCACGCCACAGGCGCAAGGTGTTGACGCTGGCGCCGCGCCAGCCGACGACCGGGGTGTCATACGCCACCGCACGTACGGTTTCATTCGGCGACCAGACCTGGATCGACTTGCCGGACGCGTCCAGCACGGTTTCCACACCACCGCCAAAGCCGATCGGGTAGATCACTTCGGCGCGCTCGAACTCCCAGGGGTTGCCGAAATCCAGCCAGCGTTCGGTTTGCTCCTGCTGCCAGCCATCGACAATCGCCTGGCGAAACAGGCCGTGCTCATACCGAATGCCATAGCCATGGCCGGCAATACCCAGGGTCGACATGCTTTCCATGAAGCAGGCCGCCAGGCGGCCAAGGCCACCGTTGCCCAGGGCCGCGTCGGGCTCCAGCAGGCGAATGCGCTCCATGTCCACACCCAACTCGCTCATGGCCTCACGGGCCACGTCCAGCAAGCCAAGGTTGCTCAGGCTGTCGTAGAGCAGACGGCCGATCAGGAATTCCAGCGAGAGGTAATAGACCCGCTTCTGTCCCTTGCGGTAGATGTGCCGCGTGTGGTCCATCCAGTGGTCGACCATGTGGTCGCGGGCGGCCAGTGCGATGGCTTCAAACCAATCGTGGTCGAAGGCGTGGTCGGGGTCCTTGCCCACCGCATAGGTAAGTTTGGTCAAGACGGCATCGCGAAATGCGGCTACCTCTGCTTCTCGTACAAGCGGTTCCTGAGACATCGATGCGACCTCGGGCGAGATAGAAGGAGTTGCTAGAGCCTAGACGGTCTGACAGACGGTAGACGCTCTGGTTCGGCAGTTTTTTAACTCATTCACCTTTGCGGGAATTTGATGCAGGGGCCGTGCCCGTTTGTGGCCCGGCACAGCCTTCGAGCTGAAAGCTGGAAGATATTGTTCAAAAAACCACCAGTTCCGGTATGATCCCGCGCCGGATAACACCCCTCTTGGAAACCTGATGAAGCCTCAACTGATCGCCGCCGCGGAACTCGACCGTCTCGAGACCTGGCAGAAATACTCAAGCCATATGTGTGGCGGCTGTGTGTCGAGCTGCTGCACCCTGCCGGTTGAGGTGAAGATCAAGGACCTGATCCGCATCGGCATCGTCGATGAGTTCGAGCGTGGCGACCCGCCGAAGAACATCGCCAAGCGCTTGCAGAAGGAAGGCATCGTCGAGCGCTTCAACGCCAAATCCGAGATCTTCACCCTGCAGCGCATGAGCAACAACGATTGCCTGTACCTGGATCGTAAGAGCCGCTTCTGCACTATTTATGACAAGCGCCCGGATACTTGCCGCAATCACCCGAAAATCGGGCCGCGCCCGGGGTATTGCGCGTACAAGCCGAAGGAAGTGGTGCGCGAGACCAGGTTCAAGACCCTCGACAAGTTCTGATCCAGATTCTTTATTGCTTGAACTACCGCTTTCGCGAGCAAGCCCGCTCCCACACTTGACCTCATTCATCCTGAAAAAACGCGGTCGAATGTGGGAGCGGGCTTGCTCGCGAAGGGGCCCGCACAGTCACTACAGATATTGCAGGCATAAAAAAACGCCCCCGGCCTTTCGACCGGGGGCGTTTTTCATTCAGCCTGAGTTAACTCAGTTCTTGGCTTTCTTGGCAGCGCGGGTACGCTCGCCTTCGTCCAGGATCTTCTTACGCAGGCGGATCGACTTAGGCGTAACTTCGCACAGCTCGTCGTCCTGGATGAATTCCAGAGCCTGTTCCAGGGTGAAGCGAACAGGTGGAACCAGAGCGATGGTTTCGTCTTTACCCGAAGCACGCATGTTGTCGAGCTTCTTGCCTTTGGTTGGGTTGACGCCCATGTCGTTGTCACGGCTGTTCAGGCCAACGATCTGACCGTTGTAGATCTCTTGACCGTGTTCAACGAACAGCTTGCCACGCGCCTGGAGGGTTTCCAGGGAGTAGGTCAGCGCCTTGCCGGTTTCTACCGATACCAGAACACCGTTCTGACGGCCGGACATGTCGCCGGACTTCATGGTGTCGTAGCGATCGAAGATCGAGGTCAGGATGCCAGCACCGTTGGTCAGGGTCAGGAACTGGTTACGGAAACCAATCAGACCACGAGCAGGGATGTTGTATTCCAGACGCACACGGCCTTTGCCATCCGGCACCATGTTGGTCAGGTCGCCCTTACGCAGGCCCATCTCTTCCATGACCTTGCCCTGGGATTCTTCAGGGGTGTCGATGGTGACGTTTTCAAACGGTTCCTGCTTCACACCGTCAACCTGACGGATGATCACTTCAGGACGACCAACGCCCATTTCGAAGCCTTCGCGACGCATGGTTTCGATCAGTACCGAGAGGTGCAGCTCACCACGGCCGGAAACCTTGAACTTGTCAGCCGAGTCGCCTTCTTCAACGCGCAGAGCAACGTTGTACAGCAGCTCTTTGTCCAGACGTTCCTTGATGTTACGGGAAGTCACGAACTTGCCTTCTTTACCGCAGAAAGGCGAGTCGTTTACCTGGAAGGTCATGGAAACGGTTGGCTCGTCAACGGTCAGAGGCTTCATCGCCTCGACGTTGTCCGGCTGGCACAGGGTGTCGGAGATGAACAGCGAGTCCATACCGCTCACACACACGATGTCACCGGCAAACGCTTCTTCAACGTCGATGCGGTGCAGGCCGTGGTGACCCATCAGCTTCAGGATACGACCGTTGCGCTTCTTGCCGTCGGCGCCGATGGCGACCACCGGAGTGTTCGGCTTGACGCTACCACGAGCGATACGGCCAACACCGATAACACCCAGGAAGCTGTTGTAGTCCAGTGCCGAGATTTGCATCTGGAACGGGCCTTCACGGTCAACTTTCGGAGCCGGTACGTTGTCGACGATCGACTGGTACAGCGGGGTCATGTCTTCAGCCATGTCGGTGTGTTCCAGACCGGCAATGCCGTTCAGGGCCGAGGCGTAGACGACTTTGAAGTCCAGCTGTTCTTCGGTGGCACCCAGGTTGTCGAACAGGTCGAAGATCTGGTCCAGAACCCAGTCCGGACGCGCGCCTGGACGGTCAACCTTGTTGATGCACACGATCGGACGCAGGCCGGCTTCGAAAGCCTTCTTGGTCACGAAACGGGTTTGCGGCATAGGGCCGTCTTGAGCGTCAACCAGCAGCAGAACGGAGTCAACCATCGACATTACGCGTTCAACTTCGCCGCCGAAGTCGGCGTGGCCCGGGGTATCCACGATGTTGATGTGGTAGCCGTTCCAGTTGATGGCGGTGTTTTTCGCCAGAATGGTAATACCGCGCTCTTTCTCCTGGTCGTTGGAGTCCATCACGCGCTCGTCGTTGAGCTCGTTGCGCTCCAGGGTGCCGGATTGACGCAAGAGTTTGTCTACCAGGGTGGTCTTACCATGGTCAACGTGAGCAATGATGGCGATGTTGCGTAGATTTTCGATCACTTGTGTATCTCGATCAGAGGATTCGGTGTGCTGACAGGTCGTGGCAGCGATTAACAGTAGAGTCAGGCCTTGCCGTTACAGCTTGACGGCAGAGTCGGGGGGCCGGTGACGCAGGCCACAGGCAAACAGCCCCGGGCTCTTAGCTCGGTCGATAAACGCGCACATTGGCATGCCCCTCACTGAGCAAATGGTGGGCATGCAGGCGACTCATCACGCCTTTGTCGCAATACAACAGGTACTGACGGCTGTCATCCAGTTCCTTGAAACGCGCATTCAATGCATAGAACGGCAGCGTTTGTACGTCGATGCCAGCAATTTCCAGCGGCTCGTCTTCAGCGGCATCCGGGTGACGGATGTCGATGATGATCTGACCGGCCAGAGCCTCGCTGACTTCTTCGATCTGCAAATCCTGGCCCAATTCGTCGATAACCCGATCGATCGGCACCAGCTTGGCGTTCTCAAGCGCACGCTCGAGCACCGCCATATCGAACTGTTGTTCTTCGTACTCCACGCGGTTGCGCTTGGCGTGGGTCTTGGGGTTCACCGAGATGACCCCGCAATATTCCGGCATGTGCTTGGCGAAATCCGCCGTGCCGATCTGGGTCGCCAGGTCGATGATGTCTTGCTTGTGACTGGCGATCAGCGGGCGCAGTACCAGCTTCTCGGTCACAGAGTCGATCAACGACAGGTTCGGCAGGGTCTGGCTGGACACCTGGGAAATCGCTTCACCGGTGACCAGTGCGTCGATTTCCAGCCGATCCGCGATTCGGGACGCAGCGCGTAACATCATACGCTTCAATACTACGCCCATATGACTGTTATCGACTTTCCCGAGAATTTCTCCCAGGACTTCCTCGAACGGTACGCTGACAAACAGCACCCGTTGCGAGCTGCCGTACTTCTTCCAGATGTAATGCGCGACTTCCATCACGCCCAATTCGTGTGCACGCCCGCCCAGGTTGAAGAAGCAGAAGTGGCTCATCAGCCCGCGGCGCATGATCTGGTAGGCCGCGACAGTGGAATCGAAACCGCCGGACATCAATACCAGGGTCTGTTCCAGGGCACCCAGCGGGTAGCCGCCGATGCTGTCGTGCTGGCTGTGGATCACAAACAACCGTTGGTCGCGAATTTCCATCCGCACTTCAATTTGCGGCTCTTTCAGGGAAATTCCGGCAGCGCCGCACTCGCGACGCAGCTTGCTGCCCACATATTTCTCGACATCCATGGAGCTGAACGGGTGCTTGCCGGCGCGTTTGCAACGCACTGAAAACACCTTGCCTGCCAGCACATCGCCGTAGTGCTGCTTGCACTTTTCGGTGATGTCGTCGAAGTCGCCCAGCGGGTACTCGTCGACCTGCAGGAAATGCGCGATGCCCGGCACGCAGCTCAGGCGCTCGGTCATGTCCTTCAGGGCCTTGGGGTCTGTGAGGCGGGTTTCCAGCTCGAGATTGTCCCACACACCATTCACCACCACAGCCGGGTCCAGATCGCGGAGCACGGCACGGATGTTCTTGGCCAATTGACGGATGAAACGCATCCGTACCGGTCGGCTCTTGATGGTGATCTCGGGGAAGACTTTAACGATTAATTTCATGAAAACAGCGCGCGCAGGCCCAGCCGAAAAAGGGGGGCGCGGATTATAGCGGAAATCGCTCAAGGTTTAACCAGTTAATATGCAACTGACCTTTCGCGCACCAAAACGGGTCATAAACCAAAATAAGCGCTACATTGCGGTGCGCAATTTCTTCCGTTTCAGCGGATTGCACCTTTATAGGGGCGTTTTTGTGGCAAAAAACCCATGTCGGGGCACTGGCATGCAATTTGCTCTCTTGTGAGGCAGGTTGCCTTGGTCGAGTATTCGCGCCGGCATCACCCACATTCTAAGGGCTACTCCACTACCCCAGCCCGAAGCCACCCGGAGGACACTATGTCGAAGTCGGTTCAACTCATCAAAGATCATGACGTCAAATGGATTGATCTGCGCTTCACGGACACCAAAGGCACTCAGCACCACGTGACCATGCCGGCTCGCGACGCGCTGGATGACGCCTTCTTCGAAGAAGGTAAAATGTTCGACGGCTCCTCCATTGCCGGCTGGAAAGGCATCGAAGCTTCCGACATGATCCTGATGCCGGACGACAGCACTGCCGTACTCGACCCGTTCACCGAAGACCCAACCTTGATCATCGTCTGCGACGTGATCGAGCCTTCGACCATGCAGGGCTACGACCGTGACCCACGTGCGATCGCCAAGCGTGCCGAGGAATACCTGAAGTCGACCGGTATCGGCGACACCGTATTCGTAGGCCCGGAACCAGAATTCTTCATCTTTGATTCGGTCAAGTTCAAGTCCGACATCTCTGGCTCCATGTTCAAGATCTTCTCCGAACAAGGTTCGTGGATGTCCGACCAGGACGTGGAAGGCGGCAACAAAGGCCACCGTCCAGGTATCAAAGGCGGCTACTTCCCGGTTCCTCCGTTCGACCACGACCACGAAATCCGTACCTCCATGTGCAACGCCATGGAAGAGATGGGCCTGGTCATCGAAGTTCACCACCACGAAGTGGCGACTGCCGGCCAGAACGAAATCGGCGTGAAGTTCAACACCCTGGTTGCCAAGGCTGACGAAGTTCAGACCCTGAAGTACTGCGTACACAACGTGGCTGATGCCTACGGCCGTACCGCTACCTTCATGCCTAAGCCTCTGTACGGCGATAACGGCTCGGGTATGCACGTTCACCTGTCCATCGCCAAAGAAGGCAAGAACACCTTCGCTGGCGAAGGTTATGCCGGCCTGTCCGACACTGCCCTGTACTTCATCGGCGGTATCATCAAGCACGGTAAGGCCCTGAACGGCTTCACCAACCCATCGACCAACTCCTACAAGCGTCTGGTCCCAGGTTTCGAAGCTCCGGTAATGCTCGCCTACTCGGCTCGCAACCGTTCCGCTTCGATCCGTATTCCTTACGTGTCCAGCCCTCGCGCTCGCCGTATCGAAGCCCGTTTCCCGGATCCGGCAGCCAACCCGTACCTGGCCTTCGCTGCCCTGGTAATGGCCGGCCTGGACGGCATCCAGAACAAGATCCACCCTGGCGACGCCGCCGACAAAAACTTGTACGACCTGCCGCCTGAAGAGGCCAAAGAGATCCCACAAGTATGCGGTAGCCTGAAAGAAGCCCTGGAAGAGCTGGACAAGGGCCGTGCGTTCCTGACCAAAGGCGGCGTGTTCAGCGACGACTTTATCGATGCCTACATCGCCCTGAAAAGCGAAGAAGAAATCAAGGTCCGCACCTTCGTACACCCACTGGAATACGAGCTGTACTACAGCTGCTGATCCGGTAGCGCTGCGTAACGCGGCGTGATGAAAAAGGCCTCCTTCGGGAGGTCTTTTTTTTGCCCGCAAAACCCTGTGGGAGCCGGCTTGCCCGCGAAAAATTCAAAGGCACCGCATTTCTTCAATACTTACGCGTTATCGTTAACGACCTTCGCGAGCAAGCTCGCCCCTACAGAAGAGGGATCTGCCTTGAAACTCAAAATTGGGTTCATCTTGCTGGCCATCAGCGCCAATGTATTCGCAGCACCACCCACCCTCGCCCCGCTGCTCGACAGCATTGCCGAACGCCTGGCGATTGCCGACCAGGTGGCCCTGAGCAAATGGGACAGCCACAAGCCCGTCGAAGACCGCCCACGGGAGCAGGACGTGATCGCCAGCGTCGTCGCCCAGGCGCCGAGCTACAAACTGGCACCGGCACAGGCCGAGCAGTTTTTCTCGGCCCAGATCGAGGCGAACAAACTGGTGCAGTACGCCCACCTTTCCGACTGGCAGCTGCAAGGCAAGGCGCCGAATGACCCACGCCCGGATCTGGTCGGCCAGATCCGCCCTAAACTGGACCTGCTGCAAAAACGCCTGCTGCAACAGCTGGCGGACTTCACCCCGGAGCGCACCAACCCGCAATGCCCGCAATGGCTGGCCCAGGCCAATCACGCACCTGCCAAAGACGCGCTGCACCAGCTGGCAATGATCCGCGCCACTGCTGAGCTGTGTATCTATAAAATCTAAAATTGCGAACCCCATCAAAATGTGGGAGCGGGCTTGCTCGCATGGCGGTGTGTCAGTTGATATATGCATGACTGACACGCCGCCTTCGCGAGCAAGCCCGCTCCCACAATTTAGATCCGACCCATTCAGCCAATCAGTCGCTGCCACCAGCTTCCTGAACAGACTTTTCAAAACCGCACTATATTGGTGCGATACGCTGCACCCTTCCCACTTACGCAACCCATTTTGGTTCGAAACTTCCCGTCCAAGCTGGCAGAACGCCACAGTTTCGCGCCTTAAGCCCCCATTTCAGGGCTTTAACGCTTCTTTTCGGAGCTTTGGTTTGGTTTTTGCATTTTCCTTGTATCAGCGTGTGCCTCAAGCCCGCGCCTTGCTCCAAAAGAGGTCCTAATGACCATCAGCGACGCACTGCACCGCCTGTTACTCGACAACCTGACCACCGCGACCATTCTGCTCAATGACGAACTGCGCCTTGAGTACATGAACCCGGCGGCGGAGATGCTGCTGGCCATCAGCGGGCAGCGCAGCCATGGGCAATTCATCAGTGAGCTGTTTACTGAGTCGGCCGAGGCCTTGAGCTCGTTGCGCCAGGCCGTGGAGCAGGCGCACCCGTTCACCAAGCGCGAAGCGATGCTCACCGCCCTCACCGGCCAGACCCTCACCGTCGACTACGCGGTAACACCGATCCTCAGCCACGGCGCCACCTTGTTGCTGCTGGAGGTGCATCCCCGCGATCGCCTGCTGCGCATCACCAAGGAAGAGGCGCAGCTGTCCAAGCAGGAAACCAGCAAGATGCTGGTGCGCGGCCTGGCCCATGAGATCAAGAACCCCCTGGGCGGGATTCGCGGTGCCGCACAGCTGCTGGCCCGCGAGCTGCCGGACGAGAACCTCAAGGATTACACCAACGTCATCATCGAGGAAGCCGACCGCCTGCGTAACCTGGTAGACCGCATGCTCGGCTCCAACAAGCTGCCGTCGCTGGCAATGACCAACGTGCACGAAGTGCTGGAGCGGGTTTGCCAGTTGGTGGAGGCCGAAAGCCAGGGCTGCATCACCTTGGTGCGCGACTACGACCCAAGCATTCCCGACGTATTGATCGACCGCGAGCAGATGATCCAGGCGGTGCTCAATATCGTGCGCAACGCCATGCAGGCCATCAGCAGCCAGAACGAACTGCGCCTGGGCCGCATCAGCCTGCGCACCCGTGCCCTGCGCCAGTTCACCATTGGCCACGTGCGCCATCGCCTGGTGACCAAGGTCGAGATCATCGACAACGGCCCCGGCATCCCTGCAGAACTGCAGGAAACCATCTTTTTCCCGATGGTCAGCGGCCGCCCGGACGGTACCGGGCTCGGCCTGGCCATTACCCAGAACATCATCAGCCAGCACCAGGGTTTGATCGAATGTGAGAGCCATCCCGGTCACACCACCTTCTCGATCTTTCTGCCACTGGAACAAGGAGCCCCATCGACATGAGCCGTAGTGAAACTGTCTGGATCGTCGATGACGACCGTTCTATCCGCTGGGTCCTGGAGAAAGCCTTGCAACAGGAAGGCATGACCACCCAGAGCTTCGACAGCGCCGACGGGGTGATGAGCCGCCTGGCTCGCCAGCAGCCCGATGTGATCATCTCCGACATCCGCATGCCCGGCGCCAGCGGCCTGGACTTGCTGGCGCGGATTCGCGAGCAGCACCCGCGCCTGCCGGTGATCATCATGACCGCGCACTCGGACCTGGACAGCGCTGTCGCGTCCTATCAGGGCGGCGCCTTTGAATACCTGCCAAAACCGTTCGACGTGGACGAAGCGGTGGCGCTGGTAAAACGCGCCAACCAGCACGCCCAGGAACAGCAGAACCAGGAAGCCCCGCCGGCCCTGACCCGTACCCCGGAAATCATCGGCGAAGCGCCGGCGATGCAGGAAGTGTTTCGCGCCATCGGGCGCTTGAGCCACTCCAACATCACCGTGCTGATCAATGGCGAGTCGGGTACCGGTAAAGAGCTGGTGGCCCACGCCCTGCACCGTCACAGCCCACGGGCGGCGTCGCCGTTCATTGCGCTGAACATGGCGGCGATCCCGAAAGACTTGATGGAGTCGGAACTGTTCGGCCATGAAAAAGGCGCGTTCACCGGTGCGGCCAACCTGCGCCGTGGCCGTTTTGAACAGGCCGACGGCGGCACGCTGTTCCTCGATGAAATCGGCGACATGCCGGCCGACACCCAGACGCGCTTGCTGCGGGTCCTGGCCGACGGAGAGTTTTATCGGGTAGGCGGGCACACGCCAGTCAAGGTCGACGTACGTATCATCGCGGCGACGCACCAGAACCTGGAAACCCTGGTGCACGCCGGGAAATTCCGTGAAGACTTGTTCCACCGCCTGAACGTGATCCGCATCCACATCCCACGGATGTCGGACCGCCGCGAGGACATCCCGACCCTGGCCCGTCACTTCCTCAGCCGCGCCGCCCAGGAGCTGGCCGTCGAGCCGAAGCTGCTGAAAAGCGAGACCGAGGAATACCTGAAGAACCTGCCATGGCCGGGCAACGTGCGTCAGCTGGAGAACACCTGCCGCTGGATCACGGTGATGGCTTCGGGGCGCGAAGTGCATATCAGCGACCTGCCGCCTGAGCTGCTGAGCCTGCCGCAGGATTCGGCACCGGTGACCAACTGGGAGCAGGCGCTGCGCCAATGGGCCGACCAGGCCCTGGCACGTGGCCAGTCGAACCTGCTGGACAGCGCTGTGCCGGCTTTCGAGCGGATCATGATCGAAACCGCCCTCAAGCATACCGCTGGACGTCGTCGCGACGCCGCCGTGCTGCTGGGCTGGGGCCGCAATACGCTGACACGCAAGATCAAGGAGCTGGGGATGAAGGTTGACGGTGGGGATGATGATGAGGGCGATGAAGGCTGATTGATCCCTCAAGTACACCGAAGATCCAGTGTGGGAGCGGGCTCGCTCGCGAAGGCGATGGTTCAGTCAACATACGTATCGACTGACGCGCCGCCTTCGCGAGCAAGCCCGCTCCCACATTTGGATCTCCACAAGGTTTCAGCACTGTGCACCGCTTCAATGCACCACGAACCGGCATCGCGCACTTATCCAACGCCTGAAACACATGCCTTGTTAAGAAAATATTAAAACCCAAAAAAGCCAAAGCCCCGTATTCCGGGGCTTTGCGCTTTCTGAAGAAATTTTTTGGCGCCACTTCGCAATTCTGGCACGCGCCCTGCAATAACCCTGTTACTACCCAGTTTCGGGGACCTTGGTACAGGCAGGCCGAGAATCCCCTCTTTAACACCCGGGGTGCTTGATGCGGATCGCGTCGCGCCCCACACCCGTTTCGGGAACCTCGGTACAGGCAGGCCGGGGATTCCCTCTTTAACACCGAAGCCTTTGGCTTCACCCCGTTTTGGGAGCCCTGGTACAGGCAGGCCGGGAACTCCCTTCTTTACACCCGGGGCTTATGAGGCAACGCGCCCATAGCCCCAGCCCGTTTTGGGAACCTTGGTACAGGCAGGCCGGGGATTCCCTCTTTTATTGCTCCTGGAGATGGATCTCCACCCGCCAGCGTCCATCGGCCTTCTCTCCCGACCACTCCCCGCGCAACGGCCGAGCCGCCACCAGGTTCAGCAGCAAGCCGCCATCGGTCTTGCGTACGCGCCAGTTCACATCCTTGTCATTGACCTTCAATTGGCCGCCCTGGGCCTTGCCAAGCGCATCGAACAGCAGCGCCACGGTGCCGTCGATATGCTCGCCGTGCAGCTTGGGTTCGCTGTTGAACCACACCACCAGGCCATCGACGGCGGGCTCTACCTGCTGCAGCTCAACCGGGTCTGGCGTGGTCAGCCGGCCGATCATCAGGCCTACCATCAAGCCGACAATCGCCAACGAGCCTAAAACCCGTGGCAATAGCTTCGGCCTGGGGTCTTCTTCAGGGGTAGAATGCAGCGCATCTTTGCCTTCGGAGCCGTGCATGTTTCACGTCATCCTTTTTCAACCAGAAATTCCGCCGAATACCGGCAACGTTATCAGGCTGTGCGCCAACAGTGGCTGCCACCTGCATTTGATCGAGCCCTTGGGTTTCGACATGGACGACAAGCGCCTGCGCCGCGCCGGGCTGGACTACCACGAGTACGCCACCCTGCAACGCCACGCCGACCTTGCCAGCTGCCTGGAAAGCCTGAACCACCCACGGTTGTTCGCGTTTACCACCAAGGGTTCGCGGCCGTTTCATGATGCCAGCTTTGCCGAAGGCGACGCCTTCCTGTTCGGCCCGGAAAGCCGCGGCCTGCCGGCAGACGTGCTGGACGCCCTGCCAGACGGCCACCGCCTGCGCCTGCCGATGCGCGAAGGCTGCCGCAGCCTGAACCTGTCCAATACCGTGGCCGTCGCGGTTTACGAAGGTTGGCGGCAACTGGGGTTCAAGTAACACTGCATAACGAATGTGGGAGCGGGCTTGCTCGCGAAAGCGGAGTGCCAGTCAACGAAGATATCGACTGAAGTACCGCATTCGCGAGCAAGCCCGCTCCCACATTGGATCGGCGTCGTTGCTCAGAACAGCTTACTGAACCGTTGGCGAGCCTTCCTGTTGCATGCGCTGCAGCTCTTGCGCATACAGGGCATCGAAGTTCACCGGAGCCAGCATCAGCGCCGGGAACGAGCCACGGGTGACCAGGCTATCCAGGGTCTCACGGGCATACGGGAACAGAATGTTCGGGCAGAACGCGCCCAGGGTGTGGCTCATGGACGCTTCGTCCAGGCCCTGGATCAGGAAGATACCGGCCTGTTGCACTTCAGCAATGAAGGCCACTTCTTCGCCGTTCTTGACGGTGACCGACAGGGTCAGCACGACCTCGTGGAAGTCACCTTCCAGGGCCTTCTGACGGGTGTTCAGGTCCAGCGCAACGCTCGGGGTCCATTCCTGACGGAAGATGGCCGGGCTTTTCGGCGCTTCGAACGACAAGTCACGCACGTAAATACGCTGCAGGGAAAATTGTGGGCCTTGAGCTTCTTCTGCTGCCGCTTCGGTGTTCTGTTGGTCAGTCATCGCAGATCCTTCGTGATCTTGGGGTCTTTTAGGGGTTAGGAGTCAGACGTGAAGCAGCGCATCCAGTTTACCGGCGCGCTCGAGTGCGAACAGGTCATCGCAACCACCGACATGCTTGTCACCGATCCAGATCTGCGGCACGGACGTGCGTCCCGCTTTCTTGGTCATCTCGGCGCGCACCTGGGGCTTGCCATCAACCTTGATCTCTTCGAAGGCAATGTCCTTTTTCACAAGCAGGGCCTTGGCCCGCATGCAATAAGGGCAATAATCGCTGGAATAAACGACAACCTGGCTCATATCACTTCACCAGCGGCAGGTTATCGCCACGCCAGCTGGAAATACCACCCGACAGTTTGGCGGCGTTGAAGCCGGTTTTCAGCATCTCGCGGGCGTGGGTGCCGGAGTGCTGGCCCTGGGCGTCGACCAGGATAATGGTCTTGGCCTTGTGCTTTTCCAGCTCGGCCAGGCGCGAAATCAGTTTGTCCTGGGGAATGTTCAGCGCGCCGACAATGTGACCGGCGGCGAAATCCTTGGCGGGACGAATGTCCACCACTACGGCCTCATCCTTGTTGACCAGCGCGGTCAGCTCGGACGTGCTGAGGCTGCGGCCACCGCGGCTCAATTCGTGAGCGATCAGCAGCGCCAGCAGTACGACGAACGCACCAGCGAGCAAATAGTGGGTAGTGGCAAATGCAATCAGGTGATCAACCATCAAGGAGGTTCCAGGGCGTTAAAATGGCGGTAAGTATACACAGCCGCCATGGTCGGCCAACCCCCGTAAAGCGGTGACGTGGTCGGAACTTCGCTTTAAACTGCCACTCCCTTTTCTATTCCCTTCATTCATTACCGCCGCGAGAGGATCTATGACTACTACGCCTAAACCTTTGGTCCTGATAATTCTCGATGGCTTCGGACACAGTGAAAGCCACCACGACAACGCCGTGTACTCGGCCAGCAAGCCAGTACTGGACCGTCTGAGCGCTACCGTTCCGAACGGCCTGATCTCGGGCTCGGGCATGGATGTTGGCCTGCCGGACGGCCAAATGGGCAACTCGGAAGTCGGCCATATGAATCTCGGTGCCGGACGAGTGGTCTATCAAGACTTCACCCGCGTGACCAAAGCGATCCGCGACGGTGAGTTTTTCGAGAACCCAAACATCTGCGCGGCAGTGGATAAAGCGGTCAAGGCCGGCAAGGCCGTGCACTTCATGGGCCTGCTGTCGGACGGCGGCGTCCACAGCCACCAGGACCACCTGATCGCCATGGCCGAACTGGCCTTCAAGCGCGGCGCCGAGAAGATCTACCTGCACGCGTTCCTCGACGGCCGCGACACCCCGCCGAAAAGTGCCCAGTCCTCCATCGAACTGCTGGATGAAACCTTCAAGACCCTCGGCAAAGGCCGCATCGCCAGCCTGGTTGGCCGCTACTTCGCCATGGACCGCGACAACCGCTGGGACCGCGTGGCACAGGCCTACAACCTGATCGTCGACGGCCAGGCCGAATTCAACGCCGCCACCGCCCAGGAAGGCCTGGAAGCCGCCTACGCCCGTGGCGAGAGTGACGAGTTCGTCAAGGCCACCACCATCGGCGAACCGGTCAAGGTCGAAGATGGCGACGCCGTGGTGTTCATGAACTTCCGCGCCGACCGTGCCCGCGAGCTGAGCCACGTATTCGTCGATGCCGGCTTCAAGGACTTCGAGCGCGCCCGCCAGCCGAAAGTCGAATTCGTGATGCTGACCCAATACGCCGCCAACATCCCGGCCCCGTCGGCATTCGCCCCGGGCAGCCTGGAAAACGTGCTGGGGGATTACCTGGCGAAAAACGGCAAGACCCAACTGCGCATTGCCGAAACCGAGAAGTACGCCCACGTGACCTTCTTCTTCTCCGGCGGTCGTGAAGAACCGTTCCCGGGTGAAGAACGCATCCTGATCCCGTCGCCGAAAGTCGCCACCTACGACCTGCAGCCGGAGATGAGTGCCCCGGAAGTCACGGACAAGATCGTCGACGCCATCGAGCACCAGCGCTACGACGTGATCGTGGTCAACTACGCCAACGGTGACATGGTGGGCCACAGCGGCAACCTGGAAGCGGCGGTAAAAGCCGTGGAATGCCTGGACCTGTGCGTCGGCCGCATCGTCGACGCCCTGGACAAGGTGGGCGGCGAAGCGCTGATCACCGCCGACCACGGCAACTGCGAGCAAATGTCCGACGAATCCACCGGCCAGGCCCACACCGCCCACACCACCGAGCCGGTGCCATTCATCTACGTCGGCAAACGTGACTTTAAAGTACGTGATGGCGGCGTGCTGGCCGACGTGGCACCGACCATGTTGATGCTGATGGGGCTGGAGAAGCCGAAAGAGATGACTGGCACTTCGATTCTGGTCTGACACAGTTCAGGGGTTGCTCAAAACAGGCAGCCCGTCAATAATGGACTCGAGCGCGAAACCAGTTGCCTCCAGCGGCGATAACTGGCGTAGGAACCCCGCAGATGGCTGGATATCCGCGTAGGGTGAGACCTCCACACCCCTGCTTGAGGGTGTGTATATGAATATCAAGCAAGCACTACTTAGGGCAGTTCGAAAGAGCTGCCCTTTTCTTTGGGCGTCACAAAAGCTCGTAACGCTTGTAGAGCAACTCACCATGACGATGCTTGTTCAAGGCCTTGGCGCCTGTCTGCATGAAGTTCCACAGCACATTGCCAGCCTGAATATTGACCACCACCAGCATCTGCCTCCTGGATTCATAAGCCCCAATGAATGCTAAACGAGCGGAGCAATCGCTATAAGCAACACGCCATATTTCCAGAGGCCCCGTCAATGTGTCCAAGGCGAACCTGACATAACGTTCTCTGGCGTCCTGCCGCTTTTCAACAATGTGCTGCAGACAGCTACGCCTGATCGCTATTTGCCCCAAAGGCGAAGTAATTTCCACAGCTGAAGAGCTCGAATGGGCAATGCCAAAATGCATTGCGACTATATCGATGGCCGCTGCGACATCGTTGCCGGCGGCCACTTCCTCAAGTGGACGCGCTCGCAAAGCCCGATCCAGACTACGAAGGTCGGGAAGCCCATAATCAAGCCACGTTTGCTGGCCTTTTGACTCGTGAATACAAGGCATTACTGACTATGCCGACCGTCGGATTAACAGGGCCGAAGAGTCTATTCCGAGCGCAAATGCACCGTCAGGGCGGAGCATTTCAAGGCATTTCGCGAAGCACACAAAACAACTGCAGAAGCACGACACGACGCTCTCTACCGCTCGTCGCCTTCAAAGGGCTATGGGACTTGCCCACAATTGCTTGCAGAATGCGGCCACTGGGCACCTAACTTGCCTGCCAAGCCGAATTGGGCGTTTTTTTTGCAGCGCTTGGCGGGCATACTAGGCCGTCCCTTTCCCTGGTGTCGCCCGCCTCTATGCTTCGCGCCTTGATTACCCTTGCTCTTGTCTGCCTGCTCCAACCGGCGTTTGCCGATGAGCGCGCACAAACCCAACAACAGTTGGACGCTACGCGTCAGGACATTACCGAGCTGAAGAAGCTGCTCGGCAAGCTCCAGGAAGAGAAGTCCGGCGTGCAGAAAGACCTGCGCGGCACGGAAACCGAGATGGGCAAGCTGGAGAAGCAGGTCCAGGAGCTGCAAAAAGAACTAAAGAAGAGCGAGTCGGAACTGGAGCGACTCGACGCTGAGAAAAAAAAACTCCAGAGCGCCCGCGTTGAACAGCAACGCCTGATCGCGATCCAGGCCCGCGCCGCTTACCAGAACGGCCGCCAGGAATACCTCAAGCTGCTGCTCAACCAGCAGAACCCGGAAAAATTCGCCCGCACCCTTACCTATTACGACTACCTGAGCAAGGCCCGCCTGGAGCAACTGAAAAGCTTCAACGAGACCCTGCGCCAGTTGGCCAACGTCGAGCAGGAAATCGCCAACCAGCAGTCGCAGTTGCTCGACCAGAAAACCGCCCTCGACAGCCAGCGCGACGAGCTGGACAAGGTCCGCAAGGAGCGCCAGCAGGCGCTGGCCAAGCTGAATGACGACGTGAAAGCCCGTGACGCCAAGCTCCAGGCCCGCGAGCAAGACCAGGCCGACCTCGGCAAAGTCCTGAAAACCATCGAGGAAACCCTGGCGCGCCAGGCCCGTGAGGCAGAGCAGGCGCGACAAAAAGCGCTGCTGGCCCAGCAGGAAGCCGAAAAAAAGCGCGAGCGTGAAGCCGCCGAGGCAGTCGCCAGCGCCACTACCGACGCCCCGGCCCCGCGTAAACCGGCGCGTGCAGCGCCTGGCCCGCTGGTTTCCAGCGCCGGCGAATCCTTCGGCGGACCTTTTGCTTCAGCTCGGGGCAAACTTCCATGGCCAGTTGATGGTCGATTACTGGCACGCTTTGGTGAAACCCGTGGCGATGACACCCGCGCCAAGTGGGACGGTGTGATGATCAGTGCCGGTGCCGGCACCCAGGTCCACGCTATCCACGGCGGCCGCGTGGTATTCGCCGATTGGCTGCGTGGCGCAGGTTTGTTGGTGATTCTTGACCACGGCAATGGCTATTTGAGCCTTTACGGCCACAATCAAACTTTGCTTAAAGCGGCAGGTGATGTTGTAAAAGCCGGTGAATCCATCTCCACTGTCGGTAACAGTGGTGGCCAGGACACCCCGGCGCTGTACTTCGCTATTCGTCAGCAGGGCCGCCCGAGCGACCCGGCACAATGGTGCCGTACCCAAGGATAAGGGTCGCATCTACATTAGGAGTTCGTTCGACATGCTGCATTTGTCCCGCCTCACATCGCTGGCCCTGACGATCGCTCTGGTGATCGGCGCGCCTTTGGCATTCGCCGACCAGACCGCCCAGTCGGCCACGGCCGCGACCACCAAGGCCCCGCTGCCGCTGGACGAGTTGCGCACCTTTGCCGAGGTCATGGACCGGATCAAGGCCGCTTATGTCGAACCTGTGGACGACAAGACCCTGCTGGAAAATGCCATCAAGGGCATGCTCAGCAACCTTGACCCGCACTCCGCCTACCTGGGCCCGGAAGATTTCGCCGAGCTGCAGGAGAGCACCAGTGGTGAATTCGGTGGCCTGGGCATTGAAGTCGGCGCCGACGACGGCAACATCAAGGTCGTTTCGCCGATCGATGACACCCCTGCGTCCAAGGCCGGCATCCAGGCCGGTGACTTTATCGTCAAGATCAACGGCCAGCCGACCCGCGGCCAGACCATGACCGAAGCCGTCGACAAGATGCGCGGCAAGATCGGCCAGAAAATCACCCTGACCCTGGTGCGCGACGGCGGCACGCCGTTCGACGTGACCCTGACCCGCGCCACCATCACGGTCAAGAGCGTGAAGAGCCAGCTGCTGGAGTCGGGCTACGGCTACATCCGTATCACCCAGTTCCAGGTCAAGACCGGCGACGAAGTGGCCAAGGCCCTCGCCAAGCTGCGCAAAGACAACGGCAAGAAACTCAGCGGCATCGTGCTCGACCTGCGCAACAACCCGGGCGGCGTGCTGCAGGCAGCGGTGGAGGTGGTCGACCACTTCATCACCAAGGGCCTGATCGTCTACACCAAGGGCCGTATCGCCAACTCCGAGCTGCGCTTCTCGGCCACCGGCAACGACCTCAGCGAAGGCGTGCCGATGGTTGTGCTGATCAACGGCGGCAGCGCCTCGGCTTCGGAAATCGTCGCCGGCGCCCTGCAAGACCAGAAACGCGGCGTGCTGATGGGCACCACCAGCTTCGGCAAAGGCTCGGTGCAAACCGTGCTGCCGCTGAACAACGAGCGTGCCTTGAAGATCACCACGGCGCTGTACTACACGCCGAACGGTCGCTCGATCCAGGCCCAGGGCATCGTGCCGGACATCGAAGTGCGCAAGGCCAAGATCACCAACGAAGCCGACAGCGAGTTCTACAAGGAAGCGGACCTGCAAGGCCACCTGGGCAATGGCAACGGCGGCGCCGACCAGCCGACCGGCAGCGGCTCGAAAGCCAAGCCGATGCCGCAGGACGACGATTATCAGTTGGCCCAGGCGCTGAGCCTGCTCAAGGGCCTGAGCATTACGCGCAGCCGTTGATATGCGCCGTGGACTGATCATCGCTTTGCTGTGCTGTCTGGCGGGAGTCGCCCAAGGCAACCCCGCCAGTGCAGCCCCCGCTGAACACAAAGCCTACCTGACCCTGATCATCGACGACCTGGGGCAAAACCTGCCCCGGGATCGTCGTGTGCTCGCCCTGCCCGGCCCGGTGACCACGGCGATCATGCCCGACACACCCCACGCCGCCGAATTCGCCCGCGAAGCCCACAAGGCCGGCAAGATCGTCATCCTGCACATGCCCATGGACCCGGCCACCGGCCCGTTCGCCTGGCACCCCGACCTGCCTATCGAAGAGCTGGGCAAACGCCTGGACGCGGCCTTCAAGGCCGTGCCCTACACCGCCGGCATCAACAACCACATGGGCAGCCGCATGACCGCCCAGCCGGAGGCCATGGCCTGGTTGATGGGTGAGCTGCAACGACGCCACAAGTTCTTCGTCGACAGCCGCACCAGCGCTAAAACCGTCGCCGCCGCCGAGGCGCAAAAGATTGGCCTGGCCAGCGTCTCGCGGGATGTGTTCCTCGACGACGAACGCACCGAAGCGGCCATCACCACCCAGCTGCAGACCGCGATCAAGCTGGCCCACAAACAGGGGTCGGCGGTGATGATCGGCCACCCTTATCCACAGACCCTGGCGGTACTCGAACGTGAGCTGCCCAAGCTCAAGGCCCAGGGCGTCGAGTGGATCGACATCAAGTTGATGATCAGCCTGCGCAGCAACCAGGCCATGGCCGGCCACGGAAAAAACGGCACTTACCGCTAGTGCTATATAGCTACCGCGCCTGACCGAGCGGACTCTTCGATAGTGGATCTTCGTATCCACTGGAGAGTCTGTAGATGAACTCACTGCAATACAAAGACCTGCTGATCAACTTCACCACCGAGTTCGTTCCTGTATGGAACGACAAAGGCACTCGCGCCGAGAAACCCGTGACCTTCTGGCGCCCGAGCACATCCTCCGACGCGCTGGGCAACTTCGTCCCGCTGGGTGATGTGGCGGTGGCGGGTTACCACAACATCAATCAACTGAACATCGTCGCTGTTGTCAGCGAAGTTGACCGGGAGAATGGCACCGCCTTGCGGCCCCCCGTCGACTTCGAGAGAGTCTGGGAACACTCGGGACCAAGGGCACGCGCCAATTTCTCAATCTGGCGGCCCACCGCTCCAGAAGGTTATGTGGCGATGGGGCTGGTCTGTGGCCTCGGTAACGACAAACCACCACGCAATACCATCCGCTGTGTCAGAGAAGACCTGGTGACTCAGGCCTATGTCGACCAGTTGATCTGGAGCGACCAAGGCAGCGGCGCCCACCGGGACTTCAGCGCCTGGGGTGTCTCCCCGTCGCAAGCAGCGCCTGGTCAAGCCTACCTGGCACCGGGCACCTTTACCGGCGCCGAGGGCTATGCCAAGCCAACCAGGCAACGCCCGGTGCACGCCCTGCGGCTGGACCTTGCGCTTCATTCCGAAGATTTGCCGCCACTTTCACCCGAAATGGCACCAGGACGCACGATGCCGGAGCAGGTAACAGAGGGCATTCATGTGTGCGAACTGCCCTGGTTTACCGTGAACGACCCGACCCTGACGCCCCTGGAAAAACTGCAAACCTGCCCGGTATATCGGTTGAAAAGAATCGACCAGTACAGCTTGGTGGCCAGCGGTCAAAACACCACGCCAGCAAGCCAAACCTTCAGTTGGGTATTCGCAAAAGGAGAGATCAGTGACTTCTCCATGGGCCTGCGCTCCTTGACCGGCGTCGATATAAAGGCTGCCTGGGCACCCCGGCATCCGTTGAGTATCAGTGCCAACCTCAATCGCGACTTCACGCATACGGGCTTGACCGCACAAGGCTGGGAACGGGAGGGCGTGGCGGATGTGATGGCTTACATCCCGGCGAATAAATCCATCGCTGCCTACCTGGTCAAAAGCCGATACGAGCTATTGCGGGCTGACGGCAGCCAGCTCGGGCCAACCCTGACCTATGCCAGCGGAGATAACGTCTACTTCAGCGAGCTGCTGCAACCTGAAGCGGCGGTTACTGCTGTTGAGGAGCCAGAGGAAGTACCAGCAGAGGTGCCCGAGCCCACAGAAAACAACCTAGAGATAACGCCCCATGATTTCATCGATGACACCCTCCTGCCGTAACTGATCGAGGGCCGCCTGGAGTTTCGCCACTACGTCATCCGGCACGTTTTTGTTCAGCGCCAGGTACAGCTCCGCGCTGTTGAAACGCAACACAGTCTTGAGCCCGGTCACCCCGACCTGGCGTGCCAGATAACGGCCCGCCGGGTCCCCGGTGGCCCACAGGTCGATCTGGCCATCCACCAGCTTTTTCGCGTTGTCCTGATCCCGCAACACGATCACCGGCTTGAGCCCCTGCTTCTCCAGGCTCTCGGCGATGGCGTCGCCCTTGTAGGCGCCGATCTTGTAGCGCCGCGCCTGCTCAAGGTCGCTCAGCTGGATCTTGCTGTCAGCCTTGGCCAGCAGCACCCAATCGTCCGGGCCGATGGGGCCGACCCATTTGAACAGCGCCTCACGGTCCGGCAAGCGCGCCATCACGAACACGCCGTAACCGGGTTTTTCCAGGGCGAGTTTGTAGATCCGGTCCCAAGGGAACCGCAGGGTCAGGTTGTAGGAAATACCGGCACGCTGGAACGTCTCGCGGACGATGTCCACGGCAATGCCTTCGATGTTCTCTTCCTTGGCGAAGTTCTTGCCGTTTTTCGCCATGTTGTACGGCGGGAAGTTTTCCGTCAGCAACACCAGGGAAGCGCCGTCGGACGGTTCATCAGCGTAAGCCGAACCCGTCAGCAGAACGGTGGTACTGGCGAGGGCGAGCAGCAGGTCTTTGAACATGAAAGTCACCGGAATCCATGGCAAGCCCAGAGAGTGCCGCGAGCCTGCCATGGTGTCCAGTGACGTTTAGCGTACGACGATACCGCGCGCCGCCATGTAGGCCTTGGCCTCAGGCACGGTGTATTCGCCAAAGTGGAAAATACTCGCCGCCAGCACTGCGCTGGCGTGGCCTTCGATCACGCCGTCGGCCAGGTGCTGCAGGTTGCCGACGCCGCCGGAAGCAATCACCGGGATGCCCAGCGCGTCGCTGATGGCGCGGGTCACGCCCAGGTCGAAGCCGTTTTTCATGCCGTCCTGGTCCATGCTGGTCAGCAGGATTTCACCGGCACCCAGGGCTTCCATCTTCATCGCCCACTGCACGGCATCCAGCCCGGTCGGCTTGCGCCCGCCGTGGGTGAAGATCTCCCAGCGCGGAGTTTCGCCCGGGCCGGAGACTTTCTTGGCGTCGATGGCAACCACGATGCATTGCGAACCGAAGTGCTGTGCGGCTTCGCCGACAAATTCCGGGTTGAACACCGCGGCGGTGTTGATCGAAACCTTGTCCGCGCCGGCATTCAGCAAGTTGCGAATGTCCTGCACGGTGCGCACGCCACCGCCCACGGTCAGCGGGATAAACACCTGGCTGGCCATGCGCTCCACGGTATGCAGCGTGGTGTCGCGACCATCGACGCTGGCGGTGATGTCGAGAAAGGTAATCTCGTCGGCACCCTGTTCGTCGTAGCGACGGGCGATTTCCACCGGGTCGCCGGCGTCACGGATGTTCTCGAACTTGACGCCCTTGACCACGCGACCGTTGTCGACGTCCAGGCAAGGGATGATGCGTTTGGCCAGCGCCATGGTCAGTCCTCAGCCGTTGTAGGCGTCGCAGTAAGCCTGGGCTTCAGCGACATCCAGGGTGCCTTCATAGATCGCCCGGCCGGTGATGGCGCCGATGATCCCCGGCGCCTTCGCGTCCAGCAGCGACTTGATGTCGCCGAGGTTGTGGATACCGCCGGAAGCGATCACCGGGATCCTGGTGGCCGCAGCCAGCGCAGCGGTGAACGGTACGTTGCAGCCCTGCATCATGCCGTCTTTGGCGATGTCGGTATAAACGATGGCGGAGACGCCGTCGGCTTCAAACTGCTTGGCGAGGTCGATCACCTGGACGGTGCTGATCTCGGCCCAGCCGTCGGTGGCGACGAAACCGTCCTTGGCGTCCAGGCCCACGATCACTTTGCCGGGGAACGCACGGCAGGCTTCGGCGACGAAGGCCGGGTCTTTCACGGCCTTGGTGCCGATGATCACGTAGCTCACGCCCGCTTTCACGTAGTGCTCGATGGTTTCCAGGGAGCGGATACCGCCGCCGATCTGGATCGGCAGGTTCGGATAGCGCTTGGCGATCGCCGTGACGACTTCACCGTTGACCGGCTGGCCTTCGAACGCACCGTTCAAGTCCACCAGATGCAGACGACGGCAACCGCCTTCCACCCACTTGGCAGCCATGCTCACCGGGTCATCGGAGAACACCGTGGAATCTTCCATGCGGCCCTGGCGCAGACGTACGCAGGCGCCGTCCTTGAGATCGATTGCGGGAATAATCAGCATCTGGCAAACCTTATTCGATATTCAGCGTTGCTCGGGAAATCAGGGTTTCTCGAGCGCCCACAAGTCGCTTTCGATGCTTTCGAACCTTTCTTTAAGGTGCGTCTGCACATCGAAAATCGCCCTGTTGTAATAGTGCGGAGCAATTTCAGTGGTGAACAGTTCGAGGATTTCTGCGACCTCGAACGAGCCGAGCTTGAGCTCGAAGCGGTCTTCCATGAAACGCTTGATCTTGTCGGTGGCCTCACTCTCCTGCTGGGGAGTGAGGTTCAAGATCGGCGGCTTGACCTTCTTGGCCATTACCAGCGCCCGTCCCACGCGGCGAAGTTCTGCAGCAATTGCAGGCCATGGGTATGGCTCTTCTCCGGGTGGAACTGCACGGCAAAGCGCGAACCGTCGGCCAGGGCCGCGGCGAAGTCGACGCCATAGTGCCCGCCACCCACCACCTGGCGCGGGTTACCGGCGGCGATGTAATAGCTGTGTACGAAATAGAAACGCGCCAGGTCCGGCACTTCGTGCCACAGCGGGTGATCCACGGTCTGGCGCACTTCGTTCCAGCCCATGTGTGGCACCTTCAGGTGCTCGCCGTCTTCGTGCAGGTCCTTGCCGAAAAACTTCACCTGGCCCGGAAACAGACCGATGCAGTCGACGCCGTCGTTCTCTTCACTGCTGTCGAGCAAGGCTTGCATGCCCACGCAGATGCCGAGGAACGGCCGGTCCTGGCTGACTTCACGCACCAGGCTGTCGAAGCCCAGGCGACGAATCTCGGCCATGCAGTCGCGAATCGCGCCAACCCCCGGGAACACTACCCGGTCGGCTTCGCGAATCACGTCGGCATCGCTGGTGATCAGCACCTTGCCGGCACCTACGTGCTCGAGGGCCTTGGCCACCGAGTGCAGGTTACCCATGCCGTAGTCGATAACCGCGACCGTCTGCATTACAGGACGCCCTTGGTCGACGGCATTTGCCCGGCCATGCGGTCATCCAGCTCCACGGCCATGCGCAGGGCACGGCCGAAAGCCTTGAACACGGTCTCGATCTGGTGGTGGGTGTTGGTGCCACGCAGGTTGTCGATGTGCAGGCTGACCAGGGCGTGGTTGACGAAACCCTGGAAGAATTCCTGGAACAGGTCGACGTCGAAGCCGCCCACGGTGGCGCGGGTGTACGGCACGTGCATCTGCAGGCCCGGGCGGCCGGAGAAGTCGATGACCACACGCGACAGCGCTTCATCCAGCGGGACATAGGCGTGGCCGTAGCGACGGATGCCTTTCTTGTCGCCGATGGCTTTGGCAAATGCCTGGCCCAACGTGATACCGACGTCTTCCACCGTGTGGTGGTCGTCGATATGCAGGTCGCCCTTGCTGACGATATCCAGGTCGATCAGCCCGTGACGGGCGATCTGGTCCAGCATGTGCTCAAGAAAAGGTACACCGATATCAAATCGGGCCTTTCCGGTGCCATCCAGGTTGATCGAGGCTTTGATCTGGGTTTCCAGAGTGTCGCGCTCGACGGACGCCTTACGTTCGGCCATCACCAGCTCCGCAAAATCATTGGGCGAAAAAGGCAGCCATTATAGGGGCGCGGGCGCTAAACAGAAACATCGGAGGGGATAAGACTGATGGAGTGTCGGGGATAGACATGTCAGTACAAGTGTGGGGGCAGCTTTGCGTGGGAGCGGGGTTGCTCGCGAAAGCGGTGTGTCAGCCAATACATGTGCTGACTGATCCATCGCATTCGCGAGCAAGCCCGCTCCCACAAGGGTTACGCGGTGTTAGTGGAACAGGACTGCGGTTTTCTGCAGGGTGACCCACACGCCCCACGCCAACGGAATGCCCACCACCAGCCAGGCAGCCACCGCCAATGGCACGCTGCCGGAGGAGGCTTTCCACTCCAGCACGGTGCTGGAATCGGCGCCCTTGTCATGGCCCAGCGCCTGCTCGGCAGCCAGTTCGGCGTCGGTCATGAAGTACTTGTCTGCCACCGGCCGTACCAGCAGGTTGCAGATAAAGCCCAGCACCAGCAGGCCGGCGAGGATGTACAAGGTGATGTCGTAGGCGGCAGCGCGTTCAACGCCGATGCTCAACTGATACTCACGCAGGTAGTTCACCAGCACCGGGCCCAGTACGCCCGCCGCTGCCCAAGCGGTCAGCAGGCGACCGTGGATCGCACCCACCATTTGCGTACCGAACAGGTCCGCCAGGTAAGCCGGCACCGTCGCAAAACCACCGCCGTACATCGACAGGATGATGCAGAACGCCGCCACGAAAAGCGCGACGTTACCCAGGTGACCCAGGTTCGGGATCAGCGCGTACAGGGCAAAGCCCAATGCGAAGAACACGAAGTAGGTGTTTTTACGGCCAAGGTAGTCGGAGAACGATGCCCAGAAGAACCGGCCACCGATGTTGAACAGGCTCAACAGACCGGTAAAGCCGGCGGCGATGGCCGCGATGGAAGCCAGTTGGCCGGCATCCAGTTGGCCAAATGCCAGGCCGTTACCCAGCAACTTGCCGCCGAACACTTCCTGCAGCAGCGGCGAAGCCATGCCGAGGATGCCGATGCCGGCAGACACGTTCAGGCACAGCACCAGCCACACCAGGCGGAATTGCGGGGTTTTCCAGGCCACGTTCACGTGCACGTGACGGTGGGTGATCATCGCGTTGCTGGCTTTTTTCGCCGGGGCAGTCCAGCCCTCAGGCTTCCAGCCGGTCGGCGGAACGCGATAGGACAAGGCGCCGCCGATCATGAACACGAAGTAGATCACGGCCATGACCACGAAGCTCTGCCACACGCCAACGCTGGTCGGCGAGGCAAAGTGGCCCATCAAGGCGGCTGCCAGCGGGGCACCCACCATCGCGCCGCCGCCGAAGCCCATGATCGCCATGCCGGTGGCCATGCCGCGCTTGTCCGGGAACCACTTGATCAGGGTCGAGACCGGCGAGATATAGCCCAGGCCCAGGCCGATACCACCAATGACCCCGGAGCCGATCCACATCAGCCAGATCTGGTGGGTATAGATCCCCAGCGCGGAGATCAGCAGGCCGCCACACCAGCACAAGGCCGAAACGACACCAGCCTTGCGTGGCCCGGCGTGTTCCAGCCAGCCGCCCCAGATCGCCGCAGAGCAGCCGAGGAAGATGAAGAACAGGGTGTAGATCCAGCCCAGCATGGAGATGGGCCAGTCGCATTGTGACGAGAAGACCTGGCTGATGAAGCTCATGTCCGGCGCGCAGGCGACCGGTGCGGTGATCCCCAGCGCCTTGGACAACGGCAGCCAGAACACCGAAAAACCGTAGGCCATGCCGATACACAGGTGGATCGCCAGGGCGGCCGGTGGTACCAGCCAACGGTTGAACCCGGGCTTGGCGATAATGCGTTCCTTGGACAGGAACGCAGGCTGTGCAGCAGTATTACCCGCCGCAGTGCTAGTGCTCATTGGTGTTTCCCCCAGTTATTAGTATGTGTCCGTCGGGCGCTCTCTCCCTCGGCCTTACACGCAAGGCGTGGCCGTTTTGTTGAGTAAAGCTCCTTTTAAACGCGACGTTTAGTCGCAGACGGCAGACGAACATGCGCAGATTAGCATCTGTGGATGACAGAAAAACCAAACTGATATCACCTTTCTGGAGTTATCTGATTTGTTTGACGCCATGTAACGATCCCTAAACAGCCATAGGGCTACGAGCGTTATACTCTTCGGCTAAATTTTAAAATCGACATACAAGGACTCGCCCATGAAAGCGTTCGGCAAAATCCTGGGTCTGGTACTTCTCGGGCTGTTGCTGATCATTGTGGCTCTAGGCTTTGCCCTGACCCATCTCTTCGATCCCAACGACTACAAAGACGAGATTCGCCAGATTGCCCGCGACAAGGCCCACATCGAGCTGACGCTCAATGGCGACATCGGCTGGAGCCTGTTCCCCTGGCTCGGTCTTGAATTGCACGAGGCCAGCGTTGCGACCCTGACCAATCCGAGCCAACCGTTTGCCGATCTGCAGATGCTCGGCCTGTCGGTGCGCGTGCTGCCGCTGCTGCGCCGTGAAGTGCAGATGAGCGATGTACGTGTCGAAGGCCTGAACCTGCGCCTGAACAAAGACGTGCATGGCCACGGCAACTGGGAAGACATCGGCAAGAATGTGCCGGACCCGGCTACCGCCGCCACCACGCCTGCCGTGGCTGAAGCGGCCACACCGCCCAAGCCTGAAAAGCCGCCGCAGCCGATCCGCCTGGACATCGACAGCCTGACCATCAACAACGCCCGCGTCGAATACAACGACGAGCAGACCGGCAAGCAGTTCAGCGCCGAAAGCATCCAGCTGAGTGCCGGCGCCGTGCACGAAGGTGCAAGCATCCCGGTCAAACTCACCGCGTTCTTCGGCACCAACCAGCCGCTGATGCGCGTCAAGACCGAGGTCAACGGCAACCTGCGCATTCAGCGCGCCCTCAAGCGCTACCAGTTCGAAGACATGAAGGTCACTGGTGAAGCCACCGGCGAGCCGCTGCAAGGCAAGACCGTGACCTTTTCGACCCAGGGCCAATTGCTGGTGGACCAGTCTGCGAATATCGCCGAATGGACCGGCATGAAGTTGTCGCTGAACCAACTGCGCGCCCTGGGCGAGCTGAAGGTCAACGACCTGGACAAGACTCCACAGCTCAGCGGCGCCCTGTCGATTGCCCAGTTTGACCTGGCCAAGTTCCTCGACAGCGTCGGCAACCCGCTGCCACCGATGGCCGCCGGCAGCCTGAGCAAGGTCGAACTGGTCAGCCGCCTCAAGGGCACGCCGACCAGCCTGGCGCTTGAAGACCTCAACCTGAAACTCGACGACAGCACCTTCACCGGTCGCGTGGCCGTGGATGATTTCGCCAGGCAATCCCTGCGGGTGCAGCTCAAGGCCGATACGTTCAACGCCGACAACTACCTGCCGGCCAAGTCCGAAGCCGCCAAGGGCGCTGCGGCCGCGCGCCAGGCTGAAGTGCAGAACAGCGAAGCCGGCGCCATGGCGGCCGGTGGCACCACACCGCTGCCGGACGCCCCGACCAAGGCCGCCTGGAGTACCGACAAGCTGCTGCCGCTGACCCGCCTGCGCACCCTGGACGTAAACGCCGACCTGTCCTTTGGCCAACTGACCCTGAGCAAGCTGCCGATCCAGAATGCCGCCCTGAAAGCCTCCGGCCTCGATGGCCAGCTCAAGCTCGAAACCTTGAGCGGCGGCCTCTACAACGGTACCTTCCAGGCCAACGGCAACCTTGACGTGCGCCAGGACATACCGCTGCTGGCGCTGCAAACCCGCATCAAGCAGGTACCGGTCGAACGCATCCTGCAAGCCCAGGGGCAGAACCCGCCGGTGAAGGGCCAGCTCACCCTCGACAGCAACCTCAACGGCCGCGGCAATAGCCAGAAAGCCCTGATCGACAGCCTCAACGGTACCGCCAGCTTCGCGATCAACAACGGCGTGCTGCTCAACGCCAACATCGAGCAACAGCTGTGCACCGGCATCGCCCTGCTCAACCGCAAGACCCTCAGCGGCGACCAGCGCGGCAAGGACACCCCGTTCCAGGAACTCAAGGGCAACCTGACCTTCCGCAATGGTGTGGCCAGCAACCCCGACCTGAAAGTGCGCATCCCGGGCCTGACCGTCAACGGCGACGGTGACGTCGACCTGCGCGTGCTGGGCATGGACTACCGCGTCGGCATCATCGTCGAAGGCGACCAGCGCGACGTGCCGGACCCGGCTTGCCAGGTGGGCTCCAATTTCCAGAACATCGAAGTCCCGCTGCGCTGCCGTGGCCCGCTGGAACTGGGCGCCAAGGCCTGCCGCCTGGACAAGGACGGCTTGAGCCAGGTCGCCATCAAGGCGGCGGGCAACAAGCTCAGCGAGAAGCTTGAACAGAAGCTCGACAAGGTCAATCCACAGCTGAAAGACGCGCTTAAAGGCCTGTTCAAACGATGAGAAACGAGCAGTTTTCAACGGCGGTGCTCGACTGGTACGACCGCCACGGTCGCCATGACCTGCCCTGGCAACAGGGCATCACGCCTTACCGGGTGTGGGTCTCGGAGATCATGTTGCAGCAGACCCAGGTCAGCACCGTGCTGAACTACTTCGACCGGTTCATGGCGTCCTTGCCAACGGTCGAAGCCCTGGCTGCCGCGCCGGAAGACGAAGTGCTGCACCTGTGGACCGGGCTGGGTTACTACACCCGGGCGCGCAACCTGCAAAAGACCGCGAAGATCGTCGTTGCCGAATATGGCGGCGAGTTTCCCCGTGACGTCGAAAAACTCACCGAACTGCCCGGCATTGGCCTGTCCACCGCGGGTGCGATTGCCAGCCTGAGCATGGGCCTGCGAGCGCCGATCCTCGATGGCAACGTCAAACGCGTGCTGGCGCGCTTTACCGCGCAAGAGGGTTACCCGGGCGAGCCGAAGGTCGCCAAACAGCTGTGGGCCACCGCAGAGCGCTTTACGCCCCATGACCGCGTCAACGCCTACACCCAGGCCATGATGGACATGGGCGCCACGCTCTGCACCCGCAGCAAGCCCAGCTGTCTGCTGTGCCCGCTGGAAAAGGGCTGCGAAGCGCACCTGCTCGGCCTGGAAACCCGCTACCCGATCCCCAAGCCACGCAAGACCGTGCCCCAGAAGCGCACGCTGATGCCGATGCTGGCCAATGGCGAGGGTGCGATCCTGCTTTACCGTCGCCCCTCCACAGGCCTGTGGGGCGGTTTGTGGAGCCTGCCGGAGCTGGATGACCTGGCCGACCTGGAACACCTGGCCAACCAGCACTCGCTGGCGCTGGGCAAACACCAGGAGCTGCCGAGCCTGATCCACACCTTCAGCCACTTCCAACTGGCTATCGAACCCTGGCTGGTCCAGGTCCAGGAGTCTGCCCATCACGTGGCCGAGGCTGACTGGCTCTGGTATAACCTCGCCACCCCGCCGCGCCTGGGCCTTGCCGCCCCGGTGAAAAAACTGCTGAAGCGCGCGGCTGAAGTATTGAACGCAGGAGTTCCGTCATGACCCGCACCATCATCTGCCGCAAGTACCACGAAGAACTGCCCGCCCTGGAGCGCGCCCCGTTCCCTGGCGCCAAGGGCCAGGACATTTTCGACAACGTCTCCGCCAAGGCCTGGGCTGACTGGCAAAAGCACCAGACCCTGTTGATCAACGAAAAGCGCCTGAACATGATGAACGCCGAAGACCGCAAATACCTGCAGGGCGAGATGGACAAGTACTTTTCCGGCGAGGATTACGCCAAGGCCGACGGCTACGTGCCACCTGCTGAATAATTGATCAAATGTGGGGGTTGGCCCGTAAGCGACGGTAATAATTAAATATTTTTTGAAAACTTGCTTGACGACCCCCTGAAAAACCCGTTTAATGCGCCCCGTTGCCCAGATAGCTCAGTCGGTAGAGCAGGGGATTGAAAATCCCCGTGTCGGCGGTTCGATTCCGTCTCTGGGCACCACTAATTAGTTTCAGGTGGTGCAAATGTCATCTGAAACACACAAAAAACCCGCCTGGTGCGGGTTTTTTGTTGCCTGCCGTTTTTGACTCCTTCAGCCCCCGCCCCGCATCAACGTCAACACCGCAACCCGCTCCTGCTCGGAGATGTGAAAACCACTCTCCTCCACGCGCGCAATCCAATCCTGCGCCGAGAGCGACTCGCCAAAACGCACCAGGCGTCCGTAGCGCCTGAATACAGCCTCCAGCACGCTGATCATCGAGGGGTAGCTGCAGCCTCCGTCAAAACAGATGCTGAGGCCGCCAAGCCAGGAACGGCCGATCACGTGGGCACTACCGACGCTCTCGGCACCGGCATACTCAAAATCCATTTTTACTGCTTCCATGTCGCACCCAAACTCATCACCACGAAAGTACCCAAGCCTGGCAGGCGCCTGTTTTGCGGCAGGCTGCAAAGCGCTCCAATCAGACCAACCGGTCATCCAGGCGGCGACCATACAGTAAGACGATCCAAAGCGCCGGTTATCAACACCTCATTCCGACCCCATTGATCCATCCTTAATTCCCCAGTGATCGCCACTCTCGTCGGCGTCACCACCGACAAGGATGTCAAGGCGACTGAGTCACTTCACCAGGAACACCAGCAGCGGGTTGTCATTCAACCGCCCATTGAACACCGGCGCCATGTGTTCCAGCGGCGTGCCGCTGAGCAGTGCGGTTTGCTTGCGCTCCACAATCACCCAGGCGGGGCGCGGTAGCGTATCCACCAGCAAGGGTTGGTTGCGCCCGATGAACAGCGGCTGCTCGTCGTGATCCAGGTTCATGATGTAGCGAATCGCCCAGGTGTCCTTGGCCAGATCGACGAACACCAGGGTCCCGGGATTATCGGCACGCAGCTTTTCTACCGCGCTTACGAAGTTCCTGGTGTCGAATTGCAGGTCCTTGGCCGGCTCCACAACCTTCATCAGCACCAGCCATTGGGTGGCCAGCGCAATCAGGCTGAGCACCACCAGGCGCTGGCCGAGATTGCCCTGCAAACGGCGCCAGGCAACCACGGCTGCGAGTTGCAGCACGATCAGCACACCCACCAGCGCCGGCACTGAAACGTCCGGCCAGTAGCCGTGCTTGTGCCACAGATGCCGACAGACAAACACCACGGCAATACCCAGCACCGGCAGGACCGCCACCAGCCACTCATAGCCACGCCGCACGCCGAGCAACCAGCCCTGGGCCTGGAGCAAGCCATAGGCGGCCACCGCGGCAAACATCGGGACCATGGGCACGATGTAATAGGCGCGCTTGAAGTGCGGCACCGACAAGCCCAGCAAAATCATCAGGCCGCAGGCGGCCAAGCGCAGCATCAACTGCACATCGGCATCGTCGTGGCGGGCCGACCATTTGTGGCGCAGGGCAATCATCGTCGCCAGGGCCAGCGGCACCACCGGGAAATAGCGGTACAGGCTCAGCTTGAAGTAGAAGTAGAACGCCTCACCGGTTTCATCAAGGCGCCCGGTGAATTGCATCCGCAGCACATCATCGACGAAAGCATCGCCCCCGCTGATCCGCGCCAGTTTCAACAGCGCCCACCAACAGCCGGCCAGCAGGATCAAACCGACCACGCCGTGGGCAATCACCTTTTTCAGCAGTGCAATCCGCTCTTGCCGCGTACGAGCGGTGCCCAGCGCCCAGTAGACACAGGCCACCCCGCACACCTCGATCAACCCCAGCGGCCCGCGAATGGCAAACGCCACCACGAACAACGGAAAGATCGCATATTGGCGCAGCCGCGAGCCCAGGCGCTCACCGGTATGCAGCAGGTAGAAACACCCCAGGCACAACAACGAGATCATCTGGTCCAGGCACACCGAGCGCGACTTCTCCAGCAACTGGGCAGTCAATGCGGTGAGCAGCACCGTCAGCAGCGCCCACGCCCGGCCCGACGGCACCAGCAAGCGGTAGATCAGCGCCATGACCCCGGCAGACGCCAGGGCGGTGGGCATCACGTTAGCCAGGTCGTTGGGCGCGCCGAATAAACGGGCAAAGAGGTAGCTGAGGTAGGTCGCGGTGCCCGGATAGTCCGGGTAAGGCTCACCGTAGGTGGTTGGAAACAGGCTCGCACCGTGGCGAAACATCTCTTGCATGAACACGGCCCAGCGACCGTCGAAGCCCTGTGGCTGCTGGTCCCAGATGCCCAGGGTGAACAGCAGCAAGGCGATAAGGAAAATACCCAGCGATTCCATTCGAAAGCGATTGTGTTGATCCATTATTCAGCCTGTCAGGTGGGGTAAACCGGCTCATGTTGCCGAACGCCACCCTGAATAAGCCCTGAACGGAATCAAACATTCATCCGCCTAACGACGAGCGGGCCAGATCAGCAGCGGCAGCAGGCGGATATAGAGTAGCTCCCCTACCAATTCCACCAGGGTTTGCGTGATCACTGCGGCAGCAGCGAGCCCACGGATCTCTTCGGGTAACGCCAGCGCCAGCGGCAGCACCACCAGGGAATTACGCGTGGAGGCGCTGAAGGTGACCGCCCGCGCCGTGGGCGCCGATAGCTTGAACAGGCGCGAAGCCAGCGCCCCCATCAGCGGGGCCAGCAACAGGAAGCCGATATACACCGGGATCACCGGCGCCAGCAGGCCGATATCGCGGACCACGGCGGTGATCTGCGAACCGATCACCACCATCAGCACCAGCGCCATGGCCGGCACGGGCAGCCAGGCCCAGGCATCGTTCCAGGCACTGACGACCGGTGAGCGCCGGGACAGGGAAGTGGTCAGCACCGCCAGAATCATGGGGGCAACGATCAGCAGCAGGAAGGCCTCGACAAACGGCCCCACTGCAACCGCCACCTGCGACTGCGCCCCCAGCATCAACCCCAGGTAGACCGGCAACAGCAGCAGTTGCAGCAACAATAGAATCGGGGTCGCCGCCAGCATCAACCGCGAGTCACCCTTGCCGATATGGGTAAACACCACCACGTAGTCGATGCACGGCGTCAATAGCACCAGCAACGCACCCACCAGGATCGCCGGGTGTTCCACCAGGCCCCGAGTCAGCGCCCACACCAGCAGCGGAATCAGGATGAAGTTGGCCAGCAGCAATGCGGCCATAAAGCGTTTGTTGCCCAAGCCCTGGCGCAGGTCCAGAAAGGGGATTTGCAGAAACATCGCGTACATCAGCACGGCGATGGCGGGCGTAACCAGGGCAGCCACACCTTGAACCATGGAGGGCGCCAGCAGGCCGACAACGGCAGCCAGCACCACGCTGGCGAAGTAGATCGGGATCTGGTTTTGTTCGAGGGTGTCGCGGGTCATGGGCCGGCTCTGGTGGGCGAAAGGGTCTAAGCCTAGGCATCTGTGCCGCTCAGGTCGAGCCTCAGAAAAATCCCCGGGGTCTTCATAGCAGAAATTTGTTAGTTTCGACTTCTCATAAAACTGCGCACGGGCCTTTGACACCCCATCGAAAGCGCAATGATCGAGCCTGTTCATGAACCTGCCAGTCCGACCTCAAGCCGAAGCATTCCGCGAGCCCACAGCCGATGGGCATTCCATCGGCGGCTTCACATGGCGCCATCCGCGCACAGACGTTGAACGCCCGGTCGTCATCATCAACGCCGCCACCTCCGTACGCTGCCGTCACTACTCACGGTTTGCCGATTACCTGTTTGCCAATGGCTTCGACGTCATCACCTACGACTACCGCGGCATCGGCGAATCCCGCAGCGGCTCGCTGAAAGGGTTCAAGGCCTCATGGTCCGATTGGGGCGTGCTGGACTTCGAAGCGATCCTGCAGCGGGCCCAGCGGGAGTTTCCCGGGCAGCCGATTGATGTGGTCGGGCACAGTTTTGGCGGATGTGCGGCGGGGCTCGGGGCTTCCGGCGCAGTGATTCGGCGCCTGGTGACGGTAGGCGCGCAGTTTGCCTACTGGCGCGACTACGAGGCGAGCGGGCGCTGGCGGATGCTTGCCAAATGGCATGTGGTGATGCCGCTGGTGACAGCGGTTTTTGGCTACTTCCCGGGCAAGCGCATAGGCTGGCTGGAGGATACCCCGGCGGGCGTGGTACGCGACTGGAGTACGCCGACGCCGAGTTATGAAAAACGTCCGAGTGGGCGAGCCTTGCCCGAGTTGCCGTTTTCGCGGGTGAAGGCACAGATATTGGCCATCAGCATTACCGACGACCCGTTTGGCACGGTGGCGGCAATCGAGCGCCTGCTGGGTTACTTCGACGGCAGCGAGCGCACGCACCTGCGGATCGCCCCTGAAGATATCGGCGAAAAAGAGGTCGGACACTTCGCATTCTTTCGCAGCCAGTATCAAGATCGGTTGTGGCCGATTGCATTGGCTTGGCTGCAAAGGGGAGAGTTGGCCAACGGCACGCCGGGGCGCCAAGTGACGGATCGCACCTAGAAAGCCTTGGGATTTCTCCAGACCTGCGCTTCAATACCCCACCCCCAGATCCTGACACCAAGGACGTGAGCCCATGGCTTCGCCGAACAAGCAGCAAAAACGCGCCCACCGGGCAAAAGCCAAGGCCAAGCAGAATCGCACCCAACGCGCCGTCGCCACCAAGCCGGATGCCTTTGCCGGCGATGACAGCCGCATTGATCTTGAATCGGTGGATTTGACCGAGCTGTTCCTGGAGATGCGCACCGCTGGCGAAACCAGCCAGCAGGCGCTGTGTGCCGTGTTCCTGGCGCACCCGCTGCTGGCAGTGGTACTGGAGCAGGAAGGCGAAGAAGAAGCGACGGACTTTATCCTCGCGGCGCTGATCGAGTATCGCCAGTGGGCCACGGATACCGAGGATGAAGCGGCAGCGCTGGCGTGGATTGAATCGCCGGAATTCCAGGCCGATTACGTCGCGGCGTCACAGGCGCTGGTTAGCTCCGAAGACTGATACAAAACGAAATGTGGGAGCGGGCTTGCTCGCGAAGGCAGTGTGTCAGTCAGCTCAAATGTCGACTGATCCACCGCATTCGCGAGCAAGCCCGCTCCCACATTTGATCAACGGTATTGCGACGAAAGCACTCCGTCAGTTAAGCACCGCAGCCCCAACCTTCCGGCCCTTGCGCCGACGCGACACCATCAGCCCCGCCGCAACGACCAGCAAGCTCAGGATCCCGGTGGCAATGATCTCCACCTGATGCGCTTCCTGGAACAACATGATCGTCAGCACGCCCACGATGAACACGATCACCGCATACGTCAGGCCCGGGAACAGCCACATCTTGAAGGCAATCTTCTCGCCCGCTTCCGTGCGTTTCTGGCGCATGCGCAGTTGCGACACGGCGATCACCAGGTACACCAGCAGCGCGATGGCGCCGGAGCTGGCCAGCAGGAATTCAAACACCGCCGCCGGCGCCACGTAGTTGGCGAATACCGCCAGGAACGCCGCGCCGGTAGACAGCAACACCGCCCAGTAAGGCGTGCCGCTCTTGTTGGTGATCTTGGACACCGCCGGTGCATCACCGCGACGGCCCAGGGAGAACATCATGCGCGAAGCGGTGTACAGCGCCGAGTTCAGGCAACTGGTCACGGCCACCAGCACCACCAGGTCAACGATCAGCTTGGCATTCGGGATGCCCATGCGTTCCAGCACGGTCTGGTAGGAACCGACCGCTGCCAGCGCAGGATCATTCCACGGCACCAGGGCCACGACGATGAAGATCGACACCAGGTAGAACAAGCCGATCCGCCAGATCACCGAGTTGGTGGCCTTGGAAATCTGCTGGCCCGGGTTCTTCGATTCAGCGGCCGCGATGGTCACGATCTCGGTGCCCATGAACGAGAACATGGTGGTCAGGATCGCCGCCAATACCGCGCCCATGCCGTTGGGCAGGAAGCCCTGGGTGTCGAACAGGTGCGAAACGCCGCTGACCTGACTGCCCGGCAGGAAGCCGAAGATCGCCAGGATGCCGAGGATCACAAACCCGATGATCGCCACCACTTTGATCAGCGCAAACCAGAACTCGAACTCGCCGTAGTTCTTCACACTGAACAGGTTGGTCGCGGTCAGCAGCAAGGTAATGATCAGGGTGAAGGCCCAGATCGCCACGCCGGGGAACCAGGCGTGCAGGATGGTCGCGGCAGCGTTGGCTTCCAGCGGAATCACCAGCACCCAGAACCACCAGTACAACCAGCCGATGGTGAAACCGGCCCAGTGCCCGATCGCACGGTCGGCATAAGTAGAGAACGAACCCGTGTCCGGCGATGCCACGGCCATCTCGGCCAGCATGCGCATCACCAACACCACCAGCGTACCGGCGGCGGCATAAGCCAGCAGCACGGCCGGGCCTGCCGCAGCAATCGCGTGGCCGGAGCCCACAAACAACCCGGCACCGATAACGCCGGCAATCGACAGCATGGTGACGTGACGCGGTTTGAGCCCCTGTTCGAGGTCATTGGAGCTTTGCGTACTACTCATTGACACACCTTTGCGAGGAATTGCGAATACGGTCCACCCGGTCTGGCGTCTTTCTCGTGAAAAGAAACCAACGGGGCGTTCTTTATTTTTTACGCAAGATTTGCGCCAAAATGTTACAGAGCCGCGATTGACGCGGGCTGTAGGGAAACTCAATAGCTCTCGTAAGTCACTGACACTAATGGCATTCCGCTATAGCGTTACTGTGCGACTCACTTGAAAGACGAATCAGTGCACCAAAAACACACACAATTTGTGCGTGACGCCCCATTAAAGGGCTGATATGGACCGTTCGCCGGTTTAACCCTTCCAACACCCGGCCAAAGCTGGCACCATCGCGCCCTTTTTTACGCGAAACCTGTAGGAATACTGGTTCAAACGGCTGTTCGGTTGTTGATGGCGCGACACACTGCTGTGCCGATGCGACACCCTGCCGCAGACCGTCTGTTTACCGCCTGCAGGGCTGTTGGCTGTCATCCGGACGCTATGCTAGCTTGGCGCCTCGCCAGGAAGGCGGGCCAACAGCAGGAGCGCAATGAACACAATGAGGACCGCACATGGCTGAGGCCACGCCCGCGCTTGAAATCCGCAACTTGCATAAACGCTATGGTGAGCTGGAGGTGCTTAAAGGTATCTCGCTGACCGCCCGCGACGGCGATGTGATCTCGATCCTGGGTTCCTCCGGTTCCGGCAAGTCCACGTTCCTGCGCTGCATCAACCTGCTGGAAAACCCGCACCAGGGGCAAATCCTGGTAGCTGGTGAAGAGCTCAAGCTCAAGGCTGCGAAAAACGGCGAACTGGTGGCCGCCGACGGCAAACAGATCAACCGCCTGCGCAGCGAAATCGGTTTTGTGTTTCAAAACTTTAACCTGTGGCCGCACATGAGCGTCCTCGACAACATCATCGAGGCCCCGCGCCGCGTGCTCGGCCAGAGCAAGGCCGAAGCCACTGAAATCGCCGAAGCCTTGCTGGCCAAGGTCGGCATCAGTGACAAGCGTCATGCCTACCCCGCGCAACTGTCCGGCGGCCAGCAACAACGCGCCGCGATCGCACGCACCCTGGCCATGCAGCCCAAAGTCATCCTGTTCGACGAGCCCACATCGGCCCTTGACCCGGAAATGGTTCAGGAAGTACTTAATGTGATCCGCGCCCTGGCCGAAGAAGGCCGCACCATGCTGCTGGTCACCCATGAAATGGGCTTTGCCCGCCAGGTGTCCAGTGAAGTGGTGTTCCTGCACCAGGGCCTGGTCGAAGAGCAAGGATCGCCACAGCAGGTATTTGAAAACCCGCTTTCGGCGCGCTGCAAACAATTCATGTCCAGCAACCGCTAACGGAGCAACATGCATGCAGAACTATAAAAAATTCCTCTTGGCCGCCGCTGTTTCGATGGCGTTCAGCGCCACGGCGATGGCTGAAACCTTGAAAATGGGGATCGAAGCGGCCTACCCGCCGTTCAACAATAAAGATGCCAGCGGCAACGTCGTCGGCTTCGACAAGGACATCGGCGACGCCCTGTGCGCCAAGATGAAAGTCGAGAAGTGCGAAGTGTATGTCTCCGACTGGGACGGCATCATCCCGGCCCTGAATGCCAAGAAGTTCGACTTCCTGGTCTCCTCGCTGTCCATCACCGATGAACGCAAGCAGGCCGTCGACTTCACCGACCCGTACTACTCCAACAAGCTGCAGTTCATCGCGCCCAAAGCCAACAAAGACTTCAAGACCGACGCGGACTACCTGAAGGGCAAGATCATCGGTGCACAGCGCGCAACGCTGGCCGGTACCTACCTGGAAGACAAGCTGCCGGACACCACCGCCAAGCTCTACGACACCCAGGAAAACGCCTACCTCGACCTGACTTCCGGCCGCCTGGACGGGATGCTCGCCGACAAGTACGTGCAGTACGAGTGGCTGAAAAGCAAAGACGGCTCCGCCTACGAATTCAAGGGCGACCCGGTGGTCGAGAGCGACAAGATCGGTATCGCCGTACGCAAAGGCGACCCGCTGCGCGAGCGCTTGAACAAAGCCCTGGCTGAAATCAAGGCCGACGGCACCTACAAGAAGATCAACGACAAGTACTTCCCTTTCAGTATCGAGTGATCCTGAATGGCCTGCCCGGCGTGCTCGCTTGAGTGCGCCGGTCCTGAGCTTTGCCTTGCGAAACGACTAAACCATGAATTTCGACCTCTACGGATTCGGCCCGGCGCTCGCCGCCGGCGCGCTGATGACCGTCAAGCTGGCGCTCACCGCCCTGTGCCTCGGGCTGGTGCTCGGGCTGGCCGGCGCCCTGGCCAAGACTTCCCCGTACAAGCCGCTGCAATGGCTTGGCGGCAGCTACTCCACCCTGGTTCGCGGCATCCCGGAACTGCTGTGGGTCCTGCTGATCTACTTCGGCACGGTCAACCTGATGCGCTCCCTCGGGGAGTTTTTCGGCAACCCCGACCTTTCCCTCAGCGCTTTCGCCGCCGGGGTGATCGCCCTGGGCCTGTGCTTTGGCGCCTACGCCACGGAAGTCTTCCGCGGCGCGATCCTGGCCATTCCCAAGGGCCACCGTGAAGCCGGTGTCGCACTGGGCTTGTCGAAGGTCCGGATCTTCACCCGCTTGATCATGCCGCAGATGTGGCGCATCGCGCTGCCGGGCCTGGGCAACCTGTTCATGATTCTGATGAAGGACACCGCGCTGGTCTCGGTGATCGGCCTGGAAGAAATCATGCGCCACGCGCAGATCGGCGTGACCGTCACCAAGCAGCCCTTCACCTTCTTTATGGTCGCGGCCTTCATGTACCTGGGCCTCACTGTCCTGGCGATGACCGGCATGCACTTCCTGGAAAAACGTGCCGCGCGCGGCTTTGCGAGGAGCACGCAATGAGTGGCGACTACAGCTGGCTGTCGCATTTCGACCTGGGCCTGAACTGGGCCGTGATCATCAAATGGCTGCCGAAACTGGCCCAGGGCGCAACCCTGACCCTGGAGCTGGTGGCCATCGCCGTGATCGCCGGCCTGCTGCTGGCAATCCCGCTGGGCATCGCCCGCTCGTCACGCCTGTGGTACGTGCGCACCCTGCCCTACTGCTACATTTTCTTCTTCCGCGGCACGCCGCTGCTGGTGCAGCTGTTCCTGGTGTACTACGGCCTGGCACAGTTCGACGCCGTGCGTGAAAGCTTCATGTGGCCGTATCTGCGGGACCCGTTCTGGTGCGCCACCGCCACCATGACCCTGCACACCGCCGCCTATATCGCCGAGATCCTGCGTGGCGCGATCCAGGCCATCCCGCCGGGTGAAATCGAAGCCGCGCGGGCGCTGGGCATGTCCAGGCCCAAGGCGCTGTTCTACATCATCCTGCCGCGTGCCGCGCGCATCGGCCTGCCGGCCTACAGCAACGAAGTGATCCTGATGCTCAAGGCCAGCGCCCTGGCCAGTACCGTGACCCTGCTGGAACTGACCGGCATGGCCCGAACGATCATTGCCCGCACCTACCTGCCGGTAGAGATCTTCTTCGCTGCCGGGTTGTTCTACCTGCTGATGTCCTACGTCCTGGTGCGCTTCTTCAAGCTGCTGGAGCGCTGGTTGCGGGTCGATGCCTGCCAGGGCCGCTGACGCCTTGTTGACGGGTGAGCACCTGCTCGCCCGCTTCCAGGCGCTGGATACGTTCCTCACCGAACATCAAGGGTTGTGGCGACCAAGGCCCTTTACCCATCTGCAATTGCCGTGGGAAACCCAGCATCCCGAACTGGCCCATTGGCTGCGCCAGCGCTCGCTGGCCGAAGCGGAAAGCAGCCATAACCAGCCTCACCACTTGCCGGCGCCTGCGCCTTTCCCTGAGCTGGCCATGCAGTCGCTGAATCTCAGCGCTGTGGATAACTTACCATCCCGCCCGCTACCCGCCGCCCGCCATCGCCTGAACGTCGATGTACCCGGCCGCAAATGGCAGCAGATCGAAGCCTTCGGCGCCGCACTGCAATTTCGCCACCCCCCCGAACACTGGCTCGACTGGTGTGCCGGCAAGGGCCACCTCGGCCGCCGCCTGTTGCAACCCGGGCAGCAACTGACCTGCCTGGAATACGACCCGGCCCTCATCGCCTCAGGGCAAGCCCTCAGCGAACACCATCAATTGCCCGTCACCCATCGCCTGCAAGATGTGATGGCCGACGTACAGATCAGCCGCGACCAAACCCCGGTGGCACTGCACGCCTGCGGCGACCTGCATGTGCGCCTGCTCCAGCTGGCCAGCGCCGCCGGCTGCCAGCAGTTGGCCGTGGCGCCCTGCTGCTACAACCGCATCCGCGCCGAGCAGTACCCGCCGCTGTCGATTGCCGCCCAGGCGTCGTCACTGCATTTATCGGTGGAAGACCTCGGCCTGCCGCTGAGCGAAACCGTTACCGCCGGCGCTCGGGTGCGCCAGCAGCGCGATACGTCGATGGCCAGGCGCCTGGGCTTTGATGTTCTGCAGCGGCAACTGCGCGGGAGCGATGCTTACCTGCCCACTCCGTCCCTGCCCGCGAGTTGGCTGGCCAAGCCGTTCGCCGACTACTGCCGCGAACTGGCGGCCCTCAAGGGATTATCCACAGGGGAACAGCATTGGTCGGCACTGGAGGCCCAAGGCTGGCAGCGCTTGGCACAGGTGCGAAACCTGGAATTAGTGCGTGGTCTGTTTCGGCGCCCGCTGGAAATGTGGCTGGTACTGGACCGGGCATTGTTTCTCGAAGAAAACGGTTACAGGGTTCAAGTCGGCAGCTTCTGCGAAACACCGCTCACCCCGCGCAACCTGATGCTGCTCGCCGAGCGCAATTAAAGGGCATTTTGTCGCAGCGTGCCCTGTGGATAACTCTGTTGATGGAATTCTGGCAGAGGCCCTGCCGGCAAGCTTCGCGGGGCAAAATGCTGACTGGTCATTTTTTGTTCACAAAATAAAACGCACGCAAAACAGGCAGTTGCAGCGTGATGAGAACCGCTCCGCAAAATTGCGGTTTGATGACAGGTCGAACCAACCGATTGTGCATAAGCATCTGAGGTTAGCGGCATAACCCGGGCTTTTCAGTGGGCAACCAGCAGGCGGCAAAGCGCGTTTATATCGTCACAGGCCATGCTTGCGGCTTGGTTATCCAGCGGATCGCTGCCAAAAGCCAGGGCCTCGCTGATCGCCGGATCCCGATGCACCACCTCCAACAGGCTGTCACCCAGGCGCTTCCTGAACACCTCGACCATGTCCAGGCTGAAGCCCGAGGTCTCGTCGAGTTGGTTGATCACGAAGTGGCAACGCAGCGCCGGCCGATCATCAAGGTGTGGCGCCAGCAACTGCTCCATCTGCTCCAGGGTGCCAAGGGAAGCCGCATCCGCCTGGGCGATGACCAGCACCACATCGGCCACGTTCAGTGCCTGATGCAGGTAGACGTTATTACCCGCCGGGGTGTCGATGATCACCGTGTCCTGCTCACCCAAGCCCAGGGCCGACAAATGTTGCGCCAGCCAATGCGGCTCCTGTTTCAGCCAACGCTGGAGGTCTTCCTGCTGACGGATATCGGTTTCGCCAAACGTGATCACCTGGCAACCGGCAAAGCCTGAATGAAGGATCTGGCTCCAGCGCTCGTTGTGCAGGCTGGTGCGCCCGATGCCGGGCAAGGTATGGCTCAGGCCGAAGTGGTGATAGAGCGCGTTTTGCGGGTCCAGGTCCAGCGCCACCACTGGCTGCCCCAGGCGCTGCAAACCGCTGCTCAGCGCCGTGGCCAGGGTGCTGCGGCCGACGCCGCCATTGACCGAAACCAGCGCTACCACCTTCGCCCGGATGTTCGCGACTTCGCGGGACTGCTCGTTGGCACAAGGGGAATGTCGGGAGAACGACGCGCCACTGCCCATATTGAGGCTGGCACTGTCGTCGACCGGCATGTCTTCGAAGAACTGCAGCATCGAATCCATCCCTTGAACATCACTGGCAGTCGTCTTATCGAACAACGAAAAAAGATCATCGGTACGGCTCATCGCCAACACTCCCTCACGACGCATCTTAAAGACGTGAAAGGTCAGCTGTACTGATGCTTACCGCAGGTCTTTTTGTGGGCGCCTTTGTGTACGCATTCTGTGACAAAGGAATGAAAGTGTCATTATTTTGGTGTTTCTGAAGAAATCTTTAAGACGAGCGGTAAATGGTCAATTTACTGACTAATCTTTATCGGGTCGTAAGGTGTTTGCAAATCCCGCTCCGGGATCTCCCAGATCAGCAGCTTGGGCGGCGTCTGCTTGAACGCCGGGCTGTCGAAATAAGCCTTGGCGGCGCCTGAAAATTCGCCGCCGTCCTTGCTGAAGTTACCCACCGGAGCGTTCAGGGCTTTTTGCAGGAAACCCACGAAATTCGAATTGCGCGAAAACGAGGTACCGATCAGCGCCACGTTCGGCAGGCCGGCGTCACCAAACAAATCGTCAGGGTTACTCGACGCCGCCGGGCCGTTCTCATGCGCGGTGCTGGCCGCAACCTGCTCGCCCACCGGCTGCAACTTCGGCGGCAACCAGTCGAGACCGGCCAGGCGCACCAGGTCACCCGGACGCGGTGCGAGCGGTGCCTGGGTAATGTCGAAGGCTTGCTCCGGCGTGGCCTGGATACCGCGCTGCTGGATGCGCAGGGCCACGGCGCGGGCGCCGGCATTCGAGCCGATTTCGCTCCAGTGCGTGTCGGTACGCAGGTAGGCATCCGGCCCGAGGGGTTTCAGGGTGTCGGTCAAATCCAGCACTTCAACGCCCGCCGCTTGCAACAGCGTGCTCCATTGCTGGATCCGGCCATCCAGCACGGCCGGACGATACAAGCCGCAACGCTGGGCAGCGGCGATGCGGGTTTTATCCGGCACCACCATCACTTGCAGATCAATACCGCGCTGGCCTAGCTGCTTTTTCAGGTCGATCACCGCGTCGGCCTTGGTGCGCGCATTGTCTTCGGCGTGGCGGTTGAGCTTCAGCTCATCGCTGATAAACAGCCAGCCCGGGCAGCCCTGGCGCACCCGCGGCCCGGTGTCGCCGAACGCCAGCCAACTGGCGCCGCGCTCCAGGTTTGCCGCTTCGATGGCCATCGGTGCCTTGGACAGTTCCTTGGCAAACCGATGGGTCACTTCACCGTGCAGCAGCATGTCGCTGTCGACCTTGGGCGGCAGGAAACTCACCGGCCCCTTGACCATCAGCCAGACGCAAGACAACAGCCCCGCCGCCAGGAAAGGCACCAACACCCAGCCCGCCAGGGGGCTGGTGCGGACGGCCAATTCACTCGGTGGGGTCGGCGCGGTAGGGGCGGGCATCGTCAGGCTTCCTTAGAACTGAAAGTACAGAAACGGTACGGCATCGCGGCTGGCAATCAGCGCGAACGACAACACAAACCCGGCCACCGGCCACAGGGACGCGGCCACCACAAACCAGGGCTGCGTACCAAAACGCTGCTCGCAGCGGGTCTGCCAGATCGGCGCGATGATGCACACCAAACCGAGCAACGCGGCCATGCCATGGGCCGGGCGCATGGCCACGGCCAACGCATCACCCAAGGCCATGCCATGCATGCCGAATTGGCCGGCGTACATGGTCAGTGCCGAATGGAAGTCCGGTGCGCGGAACAGCGTCCAGGCCAGGCACACAAACAGCAGCGTCAAGATGTGCGACAGCACCGGCGGAATGCTCGGCAGGCTCGAGCGCGACCACGCCCGGTCAATGCACAACGCGATACCGTGGGCCGAACCCCACAACAGGTAGTTCCAACTGTCGCCGCCATGCCACAACCCGGCAATCGCCATGGTCAGGAACAGGTTGCGGTAGGTGCGCCATACGCCATCGCGGTTACCGCCGAGGGCGATGTACAGGTAGTCCCGCAGCCAGCTGGACAGCGACAAATGCCAGCGCCGCCAGAAGTCCTGGATGCTGCTGGCGAGGTATGGCCGGTTGAAGTTTTCCGGGAAGTGGAAGCCCAGCATCAAGCCCAGGCCGATGGCCATGGCACTGTAGCCGGCGAAGTCGAAAAACAGTTGCAACGAGTACGCCAGGCAGCCGATCCAGGCATCCACCAGGCTCGGGTTTTCCAGGTGGAAGGCGATGTCCACCAGCGGCGACAAGGTATCGGCCACCAGCACTTTCATGCCCATGCCGATCATGAAACGCCGAGCGCCAAGGCTGAAATTCGGCCAGTTGAAATAGCGCTGGTTCAGCTCGCGCCGCACCCAGTCATAACGAATGATCGGGCCCGCAATCGAGTGGCCGAACATCGAGATATAGGTCGCGTAATTAATGAAGCTGCGCTCCACCGGCACGGTGTGCCGATGCACATCCACCAGGTACGAAATCGCCTGCAGCACAATGAACGACAACCCGGCCGGCAACGCCACGCGCTGCCAATCCAGCGGCATCGCGCCGTACCAGGTGATCACCTCACTCACGGTGCCCGCGACGATGTTGGCGTACTTGTACCAACACAGCACCGCGGTGTTGAACACGATCAACGCGATCAACAGCCGCACCCGGCCCTTGCCGTCTTCACGGGAACGGTCCACCAGCAAACCGCCGACCCACGCCACCACGGTCAACACCATGTGCAGGAACAGGAACAGCGGGCTCAACCAGCCGTAGAACAGCCAGCTGCCGATCAACAGGATGACGTTGCGCCAGCCCGGACGGGCCAGCGCATAAATCAACAGGAAGGCCGGCAGGAACAGCGTGAGGAATTCCAGTGAGGCAAAGACCATGGTGGTGTCGGGCCCGATCAGTTAGCGAGCGTGTCGGAGGTAAACAGCAACCTCGAACCGGCGGCCGATGGCAGTGCGAGCACGCTGTAGCGTTCGCCGGCCTTGAGGGTGAAGGTCAGCGGCTGGCCCACCGGCGCGTTGGCGCACTTGAGCTGCACCGACAGTTCCACCGGGTTGATCATGCGGCGCGAAATCGCGCCTTCGGCGACCTTCTTGAACAGCTCGGCTTTTTGCGCCACGGCTTCCAGGCTCGCATCGGCGCAGGCGGCGTCGGCGTTGATAAAGGCCAGCGAGGCCTTCAGTGCGTTGAAGTCATCCGGCTGTTCGTGGATCACCAGCTGGCGCGTGCCGCCCTTGGCGTCCGGCACGGCCACTACGGTGGCGAACTCGCCCGGCGCGACGGTCACGGCCAGCTCGGAATCCTTGCCGCCCTGGCTCAACACACCCTTGATCGGGGTCTTGCCGCCCGACACCGGCAGGTAGTCAGACACCAGTTTGTCGCCACCCAACACCAGGCTGGCCTTGGAACCCTGGGGCAGCAATTTCAGCTCGCCGTCGGTGCCGTTGGCCAGGCGCAGGAAGGCCGAATCCTTCTCCGGGCCGGTGGGGTAAAGCGGGATGTCGGCGCTGTAGGCGCTGACGCTGCCGAGCAAGGTCGCCAGGCCCAGGGTGATCCGTTTCATTATTGCGCTCCTTTGCCCACGGCGGCCGGTGGCAACTTCGCCAGGGAGTCGCCGATCGCCTTGGCCCACTTCTGGTAGCCGTCGATGGTGAAGTGCTGGCCGTCGGTGGTGATCCACTGGCCCGGCTTGGAGAAGGTCAGCGAGTCAACGTAGGTGCACGGCGCCACGTTGGTGGCGAGGAACTGCGACATCACCTTGGTGCGCGCATCATCCTTCTTGTACTGCGAACCGACCTTGCCCCACGCCGGCCCGACCCACACACACTTGGTGCCGGTTTCGGTGATGGCCTTGGTCAGGGAAGTCACGCTTTTCCAGGCCCAGACTTTCGGGAACTGCGGCTCCGGGTACGAGGCCATGGTGTCGGCGATGATGATCACCACCAGGTCCGGCTTGTCCTTGGCGATCAGGTCTTTGATCGGGGTGGTGCTCATGGCGTTCTTGCCGAAAATCTCGGCCTTGCCAACCGGCAGGCGCTCGGCACCGCACTCGACTTTCTTCGGCACGATCCAGTCGGCTGCACCGGCGCCGCACGCGCCGATGGAGTGAACCTTGGCGCCCTGGGCGGTGAGGTTGTCCTGCAGCGGGTTGAGCAGTGAATCAGGAAAGCTCATGTGACTTTCGCCCAATACCAGCAGGGTCAGGCCGGCAATAGCAGAAGCGGAAACAGGCATGGATGACTCCTATCAAATCAATTCGAATAAGGGGAACGGTACGGACTGACCGGCAAGGGCATAGGCCCGCTCAGGTCTTCAAACAAGTAGCGCAGGTAGGCGTTACCGACGTACTGGCGATAGTCCTGGGCGTTGTCGAGACCGACTTCGCCACCCAGGTAAAAGCGCGAGCTGAGGCGGTATTCGGCGGCGGCGTTGAAGCTGTAGCCGATGCCGGTCTTGCTGTCCTTGGCGTATTTCGGATCGCCCCGGTCACTCTGGAGCTGGTCATGCCCCGGGAAATAATCGACCGCATCTTGCTCGATATGCTGGATGCCCACCGAACTTTTTATCTGGTAGCTGAACCGATCAAAACTCTGCGCCCAGCGCACCGGCACACCCAGGGAGAAGAAGCGCTGCGGGCTGAAGTAACCGCCCTGGCCGTAGGTGTAGTAACCCTGGTTTTCCTTGAAGCCCATGACCGAACCGCTGATGCCGAGGGTCAGGGTGTCGGTCGGGGTATTGCGCAGGTACCAGTAGATGCCGCTGCCCAGTTCCAGCCGGGTGTTGTCTTCGACGTTGTTGCCCAACAGCTCGTGCAACGAGGCGTAGCCATACACACCGAGCTTCTGGTTGTCGTAGCTCAGGTCGCCACGCCCGCCGTTGGCGGTCACGCCGCCCCATTTCTCGCCGGTACGCTTGTCTTCGGAACCGGCAAAGGAGGTCACACTGTCGGTGACCGGGCGCCGCGAAACGTTGACCCCGTAACGGAAGTTGGAGCCCTGGGAGAACGGCCGCGAGACGCTGGCGCCACCGACGATGGTGTCGTACAGGAAGCCCAGCGGGCTCACACCGATGTCGGCCTTGAGGCCTTCATCCGGGTTCTCCACGGCAACGGCCAGACCGACGCCCGTGTCGCTCTGGGAGCCCGCCGGGTTGGCCGTGCCACCGCCAAAGCGTGTGGCAGAGTCGCTCTTCACGCTGCCGGAACTCACATGCACCGGCGTCACGCGCAGCGCAACGTTCAGATCACCCACCGGCATCCGCGCTTCAAACGGCGCCTCGACGTCAGTGATTTTGCTCAAGCCGCTTTCGCCATTGTTGCTGCGAACGCTCAAGCCCTGCACCAGGTAACCGGTGCGATCCCGCAGGATCGTATCCAGCGCACGACGTGCCGGGCTGAGGTTGGCGGTGTCGAGTGCAGCAATGCTCGACGGTGGCTCGAACGGCTCGTTCCAGTTGTTCGACGCTGGACGCGCGGAGGCTGCCAGGGCATTGTCCGGCACGACATTGGTCGGTGCATCAATCGGCGGCGGCACGGCGCCGGCGACGGTCAGGTCGGTGACCTGGCGACGCTGGCCCGGCAAGCCGACGAAGGGGTTGTAAGGCACGCCCTGGGAGCCGGCCTGAGCCAATTGCGTCTGGCTCTTCTGGCTGTTCTCAATCGCCAACGCCTTGCGCAGCAGTGCAGCGGCTTCGTTGTTCTTGCCCAGCCCCTGATAGATGCGCGCAGCCGAGGTGAGGATCTCGGGGTTGCCCGGCTCCAGGGACAGCGCCTTTTCACTGGCGCTTTCCGCCAGGCCACGATCACGGCCCTGCAAGGCGATATCCGCCAGGCCCAGTTGCAGGCGAGCGTTGTTCGGGTTCTGCTGAATCAGCGGCGCATAAAGCTCCATGGCCTTTTTGCTATTGCCGCTGGCTGCGTACATCCGCGCCAGGGCACCTACCGCCATAGCGTCGTTGGGACGCTGGGCAAGGGCCGGCGACAGCATGTCGTAGGCCGCGACCAGGTCGTTTTTCTCACGCAGGGCATCAGCCTGCTTGACCCGGTACAGGTAGATCAAATCGTCGTAACGCTGGCGACCGGTTTCACTCAGCGGCTTGCCCTGCACTTCACGCAGGATGTCGCCCGCCTCGGTGTAGTGGTTGGCCTTGAGCAGGACATTGGCGTACAGCAGTTTCTGGTCGACGGTCGGGTTCGGATTGTTATCCAGAACCTTCTGCATGATATCCAGGCCCTGCTGCGTCGCGCCGACTTCCACATAAGCGGCCGCCAGCACCGCCAGGCGCTCAGGCTTCTGCCGGGTCATGGCTTCACTGCGGCCCAGCAGCGCGAGGGCTTCCGGGCGTTGGCCACGGCGGGCGGTCTCGATCGCGATGTCGGTCTGCTTGTGCAGCGCGATATCGATACCCAGCTCGTTCATGTCAGCGGTACGTTGCCCCGCAGGGATACGCGCCAGGGTCTCTTCAGCCTTTTTCCACTCACCCAGCTCCGCCGACAGCAGCGTGCTGGTGTACAGCGCGTCCGGCTGGTTCGGCTGCTTGGCCAGTAAGCCGTCGATCAAGGCACGGGCGTTGCGAATCTGGCCGTCGCGCAGGTAAATGCGCGCCAGGGCGAAGCGTGTCCACGGGTTTTCCGGGTCGGCATCAAGGGCTTGTTTGTAGGCGGCTTGCGCGGCTTTCAAATCGCCCCGCTGCTCGGCCAGCTTGCCGACCTGGGTAGCGCGCAACGCGGTGATTTTCACACTCGGCGCGAACTTCGCGCGCTCGGCGGGCGACACCGAGTCGATCAGCTTCAAGGCTTCTTCCGGCTGCCCGGATTGGGACAGCACGTTGATCAAGCCGCTCAGCGCGTCCGGGTCGCCAGGATGACGGGCGAGCACTTTGCGGTAGCCGGCTTCGGCGGTGTCGAACTGATTGTCCTGAGCCTGGAAACCCGCCAGTGCCACGGCAGCGCCGGGCTGGCCAGGGTTCAAGCGTTCGGCCTGGGCCACCAGGTCGCGGGCCTGGCTGCCGCGCCCGCCACGCTGGGCGTCACGGGCCTGGTTGAGCAGGTTCCAGTAGCGCACATCATTGAGCGCCGACTGCCATGCCGCGCCACCCGGCAAACGGGTGGCCTGAACCAGGTAGCTTTCAGCCTCGCTGAAGCGCTGCTGCTGTTGACGCAGCACGCCCATGCCACCGAGGGCATCGACGTCATTGGGTTTTTCGTTGAGGCGCGCCGCCAATAGCGGCTCGGCGGTTTTCAGGTCGCCGTCATCCAGCGCCTTGAACGCCTTGGTCATCTGCGGATCACGCTGCCAACCGGCGCCGGTCTTGCCTTGGGCAATGCCCTTGTTCATCAGCGCACGGATTTCGCTGTCGTCCGGATGCGCCGCCAGAAACTGCTGGAACAACGGCACCTGGTCGCTCTTCGGCGGGCCGAGCCAGATCAGCGCAAAGCGCCAGGTTTCATCGGCGTTGCCGCCCACGTCGTTGTTCGGTGCCAGCTTGGCCAGGGCGCGGATGCCGTCGGCGCGGGTGGCCGGGTTACGCGCCAGATGCTTGGCCAGGAACAGCGCCACAATCGGGTCGTTCGGCCGCTCGCGAGACAAACGCTGCAAGCCGGCGATGGCCTCGTTCGTGCCCTTGGGCGTGAAGCCCAGGGTGTTGTAATACTCGCGGGCAAGCAGGCCCTGGGGCTGGCGCCCCTGGAAGATCTGGCGATACAGCGCCACCGCTTGTTCGCGCTCTTCTTCAGGCTCGCCGAGTTCACGGGCCTGTTCCAGCAACTTCGCGTTGGCCGGGATGTTGACGGTGATGTCCTGCTCCAGCAGCAAGGCCTGGCGCGGTACCGGGCTCAGCGCCTGCAGGCGGGCCAGGTACTTTTGCGCTTCGGCCGGACGCTGTTGTTGCACCTGGATCAAGCCAATGCCGTACAGCGCATCCGGCTGTTCAGGGCTCAGGCGCAGCAGTTTCTGCCAGGTCTCGAGGGCGCGTTCCGGGTTCTTTTTCGACTGCCAGTAATAGCCCTGCTCGATCAGCAGGCTTTGCGGGTCAGTGGTTTCGGCAAAGCTGGCGCTGGAAGCCAGGGCCGCCAGAATCGCAATGGCTAGCGTGTGACGGCGCATGCAGACTCCCAGGATAATTTCACCGTGCCGTCTTGTTCGAAACGGTACTTTTGATCAGCGAAGCCCTGGCCGAACAGGCTGAGCATGTAGTCGTAGTAAATCGGCTGGGCGCTGTCCGGGGCCGAAGGCGCGAGCGCCTTGGCGAGGGCGTCGTCGACTTTCTGCTTTTGCAATTGCGCCAGGGCGGTTTCGCCCCGGGCCTGGAAGAAGGCCATGGTGGAGGCCGAGAACCCCGTCGGCGTGTAGCCGTTGTTTTTCTCGACTTCACCGGTCAGCACGTGGACTTTCTCCGGCGGCAAACCGTTGACCGACGCAGCGGTGGCACGGGAAATCCCGCCCAAGGCCTTGAGCATCGGCGCGGCCAGCGGGTCGCTCTTGGCGGTCATGCCGGCCCAGAGGTAAGTGCGGATCGCGTCGTAGCTGCCCAGGTCATCGGAAAACGGGTCGACGATAAACAGCCCGGTGTTTGCGCTGGTGGCGCGATAACCGACCCAGTTGGCCGCCAGGCCATGGGGATTGCTCGGCAGGTCGGCGAGCATCTTCGCGTTGCTCTCGGCCACTTCGTTCCAGCCGGCGTTCGGGCGCTCTTTTGCAAAGCGGCGCAGTTGCGGCAGTACTTGATAGCTGGGGTTGAAGCGCCACAGGCCTCCCGCGTGTGCATAGCCTACCGGCCCCGGCAACAGCATCTTGCCCAGGCCCGGTACGCGCACGATCAGGTTGCGTTCAACATTGGCCAACACCAGTTGCGCGTCGCTGCGGTACTGCGGTGCGTTCCACACGCGCGCGGCTTCGAGCAGCGCATAGGCCATCCACAAATCGGCGTCGCTGGCGGAGTTGCTGTCGATCGCGCCCCACTTGCCATCGTCACGCTTGCCCCACAGCCAGGCCGGCAGGTTCTGGCCGATGTCGGCGCCCGCCATGTTGGACTTGGTCCAGGTCCAGAGCTTGTCGAAGGTCGCCCGGTCGTTGCCCACCAGGGCAAAGAACATCGCGTACGACTGCCCTTCCGAGCTGCTTTCCGTCGGCTTCATGGACGAGTTCAACACCCGGCCATCGTCCTGGATAAAGCGCTTGGCATAGTTCTGCCACAGCGGCCAATCGCAGGTCTGTGCCTGGGCGGCACCGGCAAGCAATGTGCTGCCAATCACCGCCAGGATCGCGCTACGCAAAGGGTTCATGCCAACCGCCGTTTTGCACGGGCACGCAGTGCCAGGTAGATCAGGCAGGTCAGCACCAGCAGCCCCAGGAAGGTAATCGCCAGCATCCAGCCCAGGTTCTGGGACAGCTGCCATTGCATGAATTTGAAGTAGTTCAGGTCGCCGACGTAGTACTGCTGGTCCGCGACCAACGAGCTGATCTGCGTGCCCTGCACCACCGCCAGGCTGCCCTGGATCGAGTCTTTGTAGTCGTCACCGCCAATCAGCGCCGAGGTCGCTTCAAGCAGGCCCTGAGGCTGGTTGCTGGCGATCAGCACCACGCTGCGCCCGGCCTTGAGCGGCGATTGGAAGCCGGCGAACCAGGTGCTGTTGCTCAGCCCGCTGAAGGTGATGCCGGCATTGGCCGTATGCTGGTTGGCCGCGGCGTCCGGGCTGATCCAGCTGCGCACATAACGTGGCAGGTCAGACAACAGGAAGTGGTGCTGCAGGCCGTCACTGGTGGCCGGCAGGTATTGCTGCCATTGCTGCAGCAGCGGCTGGTTGCCGCCGGTGGCGAGCACCAGCAGGTCTTTGTCGGCAACGCTTTGCACGTCTTTGGCCTGCACCACTTTGACGGCGGTGGCCGGGTAGCCGGTGGACTCGCCGAAGCGGCCCATCACAGTCAGGTAGGCGCTCAACTCATCGGTGCCGACGTTGTCCGGCATCACCACCGCCGACTCCGAAAGGTCAGCCAGGCGGGTGAACGGGAAGCCGGAATCGTTGAACACGCCGAGGTTCGGCATGGCGATAAAGTGCTGGTAGCTGCTCAGGTCCAGGCTCGAGTCCGGGTCAATCGCACCGCGCATGTTGTCGACGATGATGTCCCGGCATTCGCCTTCCTTGATGTAGTCGTACATGAAGCGCAGTTGCAGCTTGGACTTGGGCGAAGCCGAGCTGATCGGCAACAGGGTCGTCACTTCACGGGGCAGGGTTTCGTCTTTCTTCAGCTGGTCCAGCAGGCTCTGCCCGCCGCCCAGGTTGCTCACCGACGGCAACGCGACAGACTTCATGAACTGGTCATTCAGGCCGATCAGCAAGGAGGAGTTGGTGGACACCTGCTGCGGCGTGTAGCGGTATTTGACGTTGAGCGGCACGCCCTCTTCACGCCAGTTGAACAGGTCGGGCGGCAGGCGCAGGTCGACGCTGATCGGGCCCGGGTTGTAGCCGGAGACGTTGAGTTTTTTCAGTTCTACCAGCTCGCCAAGGCGTACCGGACGGTTGCTGGGCAGCCAGTTCGGCGCGTCGTAAGGGCTGCGCGGGGCCAGGGTGTCGAGCCTGGTGATGACCACGCTGTTGCCGGTCAACACCGGGTTGCCCAGCACCACGGCGGTGGCGGCACGCTTGAGTTCGGCGCCATCACGGCCGGAGACGATCAGCAGCTTGCCATTCGGGTCGTTGGGGTTGGTGATCAGGGTCAGGGTCGGCCCTTTAGGCTCAGGGACCGCCACACCGTGTACATCCACAGCCTGGGTACTTTGCACCAGCACGATGGCGTTGCCCTTGGCCGGAATCTCGCCAAGGGTGGTCGGGAACGTCGCACCCCGGTAGCTGGCCAAGCCGCCTACCCACGACGACAGTGCACCGGCAGCTTCCAGCGCGGCATTGTCCGGCGCGCTGGCAAACACGAACGGCAGGCTGACCTGGCGCGCATCGCGCTTGTCGAAGAACGGCAGCGGCAGCACCGACAGGTCGTCTTTCAAGACGATCGGCTGCACCTGCACTTTCAGCTCACTGCTGTTGCTGATCTTGGCCCACAGGCTGCTGTGCAGCGGGTCTTCACAGGACATGGTGTAGTGGCCGATGAACTGCAGGCTCAAGCGGTTGAATTCGGTGATCAGGTGCGCCGGAATCTGCACCAGTTTTTCCTGCTGGATACCTGCGCCCTCTTTGGGCAGCGGCAGGCTGGCGGCGACTTCGTCGTTGACCAGCACGTTGATCTGCGACAGGTCCGCCAGCAGCGCCGGCGAGTAGCTGTACTTGAGCAACAGTTGCGCGCCCTTCACCACTTCATCGGCACGGATGTCGAAGTTGACGCTGTCGGACGCTTCCACGCCTTGCAGGTTCATGGTGTCGCGACGGCCCAGTTGCTTGAGGGTCAGGCTGTAGCCGTCGTCAGTGCTCTGCACCGCAACAGCGGGTGCAGCTGCCTGTGCCTGCGAGCCCAGGCCCAGCAGCGAAGCGATCATCAGCGCGAGCACGCCGCGCGACTGCGGGCGGGCAAATAGTGTGGAAGTCATGGCTTGTCCATCAGCGTATCGAGCGGTTGTGAGGGAGTGCGGCGCAGGGCCAGACGCAATTCATGCAGCGTGGCGCGACCCAGGGTAAACAGGCCGCCGATGCCGATGGCACCGACTTCACGCAGGGCTGACAACGGTGTATCGGGCTGGCCGGCACCCCAACTCGCGGCCCAGGTGTCGGCGCGGGAAAACGTCAGGCGTACCAGTTCGCTTTGTTGGCGCAGGGACAGTGCATCGAATTGCGCGCCAATCTGCGCGCCCTTGCTGAACACCACCCGCGCCTGGAACAGGCTGTCTTGTCCGTTGCGCGACAGCACCAACTGCAACTGTTCGCCCCGGGCAATCTGGTGCCCGTCGGCGAGGATCAGGCCGAAGCCGTTCTGCGAGAAATCCTGGGTCGTGCCTTTGAGCACACGACCGTCGGCGCAGATCACACTGACCGGCAATTTCGCGCTGACCCGCGGCTCGGAGCGCACTTGCCGCGCTTCGGAAGCCACTGCCACTGCCGCGCTGGTGATGATCAGGTTGTAGAGGGTCCAGGTCAGGTTGATCGCCACGGTGACCGCGGTGGACTCGTCGCCCCAGATCAACTGATAAAGACCGAAGCACAGCCCGACCAGGTTCACCGCCAGCAGTACCAGGTACGGCCGGGCGAGTTTCCAGTCGAAGAATTGCTTGTCGATGATCCCGCCCTTGTCGGTGACGTTGAAGCCGCCCGCCTTGGGGTTGACCAGCGCAACCAATACCGGCGGCAGGATGTACCAGGCCAGTACGGTCTCGTAGACCTCGTTCCAGAACGAGTGGCGGAAGCGCCCCTGGATCCGCGAGTTGGTCAGGCTCGAATGCACGAGGTGGGGCAACACATAGGCGACAATCATCAGCGCCGAGGCGTGGAAAATCTGCGCGCCGAAAATCAGGTAGGCCAGCGGCGCGGTGAGGAACACCAGCCGCGGCAAGCCATAGAAGAAGTGCAGCATGGCGTTGGCGTAGCAGATGCGCTGGCCCCACTTCAGGCCTTTGCCCAGCAGCGGATTGTCGGTGCGGAAAATCTGCGCCATGCCCCGCGCCCAACGGATGCGCTGGTTGATGTGGCGTGACAGGCTTTCGGTGGCCAGGCCCGCGGCTTGCGGGATCGCCAGGTAAGCGGTGTTGTAGCCCAGGCGGTTGAGCTTGAGCGCGGTGTGGGCGTCTTCGGTGACGGTCTCGACGGCCACGCCGCCGATTTCCAGCAAGGGCTTGCGGCGGATCACCGCACACGAGCCGCAGAAGAACGTCGCGTTCCACAGGTCGTTGCCGTCCTGCACCAGGCCGTAGAACAACTCGCCCTCATTGGGCACTGCGCGGAAGGTGTCGAGGTTCTTTTCAAACGGGTCGGGTGAAAAGAAGAAGTGCGGCGTTTGCAGCATCGCCAGCTTGGGGTCCTTGAGGAACCAGCCGAGGCTGACTTGCAGGAAGGAACGGGTCGGCACGTGGTCGGCGTCGAACAGCGCGATGTACTCGCCGTCGGTGACCTTCAACGCTTCATTGAGGTTGCCGGCCTTGGCGTGGAAATTGTTGTCGCGACGGATGTAGTTCACGCCGATCTTGCGGCAGAAATCGCGGAAGTCGTCGCGACGGCCATCGTCGAGCACGTGGACGCGCAACTTGTCCTTGGGCCAGTCCATCGCCTGGGCGGCGAAGATGGTCAGTTTGACGATGCTCAACGCCTCGTTGTAGGTCGGGATGAACACGTCGACCGTGGGCCACTCCGACGGTTCGGTCTTGAGCCACACCGGCTCGCGGCGCAGCGGCCAGGCGGTTTGCACGTAGCCGAAGATCAGCACCACCAGCGCGTACAGCTCGGCGAGCACCAGGCCGTAGCCGAACAGCATGTCGAGCCAGGTTTCAAAACCCAGGGTGGAAGTCAGCCGCCAGTACATGTAGCGCAGCGACGCCACCAGCGACAACACCACCAGCGCGAGGATCGCCATGCGCCCGGGAATCTTGCGCAGCACCAGCACCGCAAGGAAGCACACGGCGGCAAACAGGCATTGGCTGTAGAGGTCCAGCGGGGCGCTGACAATGCTCACCAACAGCAAGGTGCCGACCACACAACTGATCACCACCAGCACTTTGCGCAGCGTATCGGGCCAGCGATTGAAGCGCGAAATCGCGGCGTCCAGCCGCTGCTCGGCGCGCCCCGGAGTGTGGGGCGTAGAGGACGTAGTGTCGGTCATGGAAGGTCCGAATCGATGCGTTCGAGCAGCGTGCGGCACAGGGCGTGAATGTCCTGGCAGCCGAGACTGTTGACGGTAGGGTCGAGGGGATCGCGGCCGCAGGCCTGGGCTTCACTGAACACCGGGTCACGGTGGACCGTGCCGAGCAGTGCATCGCCGAGGCGGGCCTTGAACACTTCGGCCATGTCCAGGCTGAAGCGGTGGGCGCCGTCGAGTTGGTTGATCACGTAGTAACGCTGTGGTGGTTTTTCGCACTCAAGGTACGGCGCCAGCACGCTGTCCATCTGGGCCAGGGTGCTGAATGAGGAAACATCCGCCTGCACCGCCACCAACACCACGTCTGCCAGGGCCATGGCCTGGTGCAGGTACACCGTGTTGCCGGCGGGCACGTCGATCACCAACGTGTCCTGGCCATTCAACTGCAAACCGGCCAGGTGCCGGGGCAGCCATTGGGCGTCTTCGCCGAGCCAGCGATTGAGGTTTTTTTGCTGGTCGTTGTTGGTCTCACCGAAGGCCACCAGACGGCAACCGGCAAAGCCGCGCTCAGCCAGGCCTTCCCAGGACTCATTGCTCAAGCTCGTCGCGCCGATGCCGGGCAAATTCAGGCCCAGGCACAAGTGATGACGCAGGGCGTTTTGCGGGTCCAGGTCCAGCGCCACGGCCGGGTGGCCTTGACGCTGCAGGCCGCTGGCAATGGCCGCGGTCAGCGTGCTGCGACCGACACCGCCCTTGAGCGAGACCACCACGATCACCTTGGGTGACGATTGATCCGAGTACACCTCACCGGTCGGCCCTTCGACCACTTCGGGAGGTTGCAGGTGATCGGCTTCGCCCTGGGTCAGCTCTTCGAGCAAGCGCAGCAATGGCGCCGACGGCGGCTCATCCAGCGCGACGGTGCAAGCGGTTTGGGCCGGGATGGGCACGGCGTCGAAAGGCTCGACCACCACGTCATCCTCAAGATAATCGTGGACGGCGTACATCTCCCGGTAGCCATTTGGATTGGCGCCCAGCTTATTGAATAGTTTTGAAATATCGTCTGCGCGACTCACCCACGGCCCTCCCCGGTTATTACGCTTTAAAGGCGTTAAAAAGGTCAGCCTGTTGAGCTGACCTTGGTTTTTCTAGTTATGTGTTGGCTGGCGGCATTCTGTGATATCAGATTGATGGTGTCAGTATTTTGATGCTTTTGGATGAATTCTTTCCGACGAGCGGCTAAGCGCCGTATTTTTGACTTATTTGGCGAATTTTTATCAATTTCTTTCAGATCAGAAGCTTGCGGAGGCTTCTAACCATTTTTCTGGCCGCCTGGTCAGGAAAAATTGCTTAGCTGACGAATCAAATTACAACTTACTAATTAACCGCCAACGTTCCGTAAACCGGGTTAAACGATTCCGCTATTTATATGACGCTTAATATTTCGAAACAGAATACGGTAAGACTCACCTTATTCAAGGGAAAAACGATGACCGTTATGTCGAAAACATCTAAGAGAAAGACCATGAGGCACTAATGCCTCTAATGGATATGTTTCTGTATCAAGTTGTATGCAATCCCCTTCTCAACACATGCCGAGGCAAAACGCCGGGTGCATGACACAGGCCGGATACCTCCCGGGCGCTCAATAGGCTCCAACGCAACACACACCCTATTGAACCTCAGAGGACACCACCATGAACCGCAACACCCTCATCGCCAGCAGCCTGTTTGCCTTGCTCAACGTTGCCGCCTTTTCGGCCCATGTCCAGGCCAGCCCCAAGCTGGATGTACAGCAAGTACTGTCGACCGTGGACGATGGTGGCGCGGCGTGTGGCGTGGTGAATGCGCGGATGACCTACCTGGATTCCCATGGGCAGAAGCGGGTGTTTGAGTACAAGAAATTTGCCGATTCGTGTAACGAAGGCAGCTAAAAGCTGAACGACAAAACCTGTGGCAAGGGAGCTTGCTCCCGCTGGAGTGCGCAGCGCTCCCACTGTTTTGGGCCTGCTGCGCAGCCCAGCGGGAGCAAGCTCCCTCGCCACAAAACCTCATCTGAAGCTAAATGGGATTAACCGCGAATACGGTGCTCGGTGAACTCATAATCCTCCTGGCAATCGCCAGTCGGGTCCGCCGCCACACCAGCCGTTCTCGGTTTGAATCGGCTGGGTTTGCTGCGCATCGCGGAAAAACGTGATGGTGAGGCGGCCGTCGGGCTGGAGGTTGTTGTTCCAGGACAGGATTGGCACTTGCCGCTTTCTGCACGCAGGCCTTTCCAGTGATCCAGCGCATGGGATTGGCGGAGCTGGGGTGGCTGAAACGAGGCCGCGCAGAGAAAACCCGGTCGGTTGCAAAAATAGTCAGAATTCAGGGGTTTACAGATGCTTGCCAATCGCTATAATCGTCGCCCTAACACGCCGGTATAGCTCAGTTGGTAGAGCAACTGACTTGTAATCAGTAGGTCCCGGGTTCGACTCCTGGTGCCGGCACCATACAAAACGAAGCCCTCGCAGAAATGCGGGGGCTTTGTTGTTTCTGGGGTGTCCCTACCGCAGCCCCTGATCTGGCTGCCTCACTACTTTCCTGCTGACCATCTACCTGCTACCACGCCCCTCTGCAAACCTTTCGAAAGCCCCGACTCCTGTAACCACGCTCGCATCGCTCTTTGTATGCGAAATTTGGGGTTTAGGCAGAACCGTGCAGAGCGATAAATAAATCTGTCCCCTTTGCGCTCAACCTGCTTGCGCCAAATGAAAGCTACGTCGATTTCCAACGGGAAATCGTCCGCGCTGCACGAGACCTCCTACATAAGAACAACCTCAAAGGCTTTCATGAATTACGGGCGGCCTTTGCATGCGAACGATATGAGCAACTCACACAACACCCCGCGCCTATCAACGATGGCCATTGCTACCAACTCGACCGACGCCTCGATCAAGAGGCTCGAGCGCAAATCAGCTATGAGCTCGGACACGACCGTATAGACGTTCTATCAGCATACATAGGAGGTCGAATGTGAAGGCTCCATTCGATATGGAGCTATTTCTCGCTGGGGTACTCAGTGGAGCGTATGCCACACGTCGGCGTCACCTCCGTCAGGCCAAGACCATTCAAGCCGCAATTTTCGCCCGCTGGGGAGTAGAAAACCCTTGGTGCTGGAGGAACAAACATCTGGGTTGGTTCTTACAAAGTCATATAGCATTTAAAGAGAAAACTACAAAATACTACTACTTACTAACCGTTAGACTGATAATAAAAAGATTGGCGAAAGACTGGAAAATACATCCAAGATAAAATCAAAATTATTTGACTACCAACAACCTTGAATATACCCTAAACACTATTCACTAGAAGAAACCATTAATATGATTCTATTAAATACTTATGACGATCATGACGATGCTAAGGAAGCAGAGAGCTTACTGATAGGTAAAAAGCGCCTCGCTAGCGAGAGGGACGGCACCCAGATTATATATAACCTTTTTGGTATAGCCTCTTGGCGAAATTTTCATAACCTAAAAATGTATAGCCTGGCCGAGCTAAAAAATTTGCTAGAGCATCGAAACACCTGGAGTGACGCCCAGATTAGAAGGCATGGCGATATAATGGATCAACTCGTAATTGTCGCTAGAAACTTCGACCTATTACTTCCCTCTCACTGGGAATGAGGGCGGCGCACAAAAGTTATTAATTAGCACGCCGGCCCAACACTAAAAACAGCTACATATCATTTAAAAAAAGCGCTATATAGCTCTTCACCCAACTGATTCCAGTGGCTCGACTTATATGGAGAAAAATCAAAATCACGAACACCACTCAGCCTAGACCTATAGTATTCAAAACCACGCTCGCCATCATTCTCCAAAATTAGACGCAGGCATTTTATGAATCCATTAATTGCTGTTGGAGTAAGCAGCTTGCTCTCATGCGAAATTTGCCAACCTTCAGGAAAAGACGCCTTAACAGCGTTGAGAAGGCTATTTATCTCATCGACACAATAAGCTATATAAGCATCAAGGGAAGTTCTGCTTTCCTTAGATAATATACTTGCTTTTTTCTCTTGCGCCGGCCACGCGGTAAATAGAGAATCAGAGCCCTCCCACTTAACTATAGGCTTCAGACCATAGCTAACTATTGAGGATATTTTTAGCTTTTTTGCATCATCAAATACGTGCTCTTCAAGCTTATCCTTCAGTGCGCCTTTGCGAGCAAGGTTAATAAGAATAGCCTTAGCAACCGCCGTACCGGAAAACGGATTGACTATTAGCTCTATTTCTTGAGTAAGGGCAGACTTAACCTTTGTTTGACGTCCATTGATCTCAAGAAACAATCGGGCCTCGAATAAAGTCCTTTCTTCCTCGGAGGCTGTAAGCGGATAGATAATTCCTGTGACTAGCAAGTTCTGCTTATCTCGAAGTCGTCCGATTTGCGGCTCATAGATATCCGCCCCCTCGTGATAAGAATAGACTCTATGCTGACCGTCAATCAGCCCTACTACGTTATACTCATCCGGGACCGAAATAGTCACCGGCTTTACGTTCAACTGCCCGCTTGGTGGTAATTGGTCAGAGGTCCCAATATCATGTATCTTAGTTGTTGATGGCAATGTTGCTATGACATTACCCAAATAAACCCTTTTACTCTCTGAGAGATACTGCCTCATCGATCTTATTTTTGGCATATCCAATATACGCTGATATGACAGATTGGGTTCTAACCAACCATTCTTCCTCAAAACAAAGCTTTTTTTCAACAAAGAAGCAGGATCAGCATAAAATGAGACTACTTTATACCCCTCAGGATAGCTGCTATTTGCCTCTGGAAGTAAAAAGCCTTGAAAAGTGCTGAGAGCCCGATGATTTCCACCTGACAACTTTGCCTTACCTAAATCTTTATATTCGACACCAAGAAACTTCAGTATTTCATACTTGGCAGAAACGGATACACTTTTAACGAGAGCGTGAAAATAATTAGTCAGCGCCTTCTCTACGACCTGCATACCGACTCGACCTGCACTTTCGACATATTCTGAGTCGACAGAATGCATGCTGAAGTATACTACCCTCAGTTCGTACTCAGTGGCTTCATAAGTCTGCGATGCAAAATAGGTTTCAAAATCCGGAAGATTTTTAATTAAACAATTAACAAATTCGGATTTGTTTTTCATTGCCAGTTCAAAAGCTATTTGCTTTTTAGCAATATGTGGTCCGGGCGTCGCAGTACAGGTATCTTCCATTACCACCAATATATTTTCATAAACGAACACCCCATCGAGCTCAGTCGTCCGAGATCCATTTGATGTTTCTATAACAAACTCTCGATTTTCCGAACGTACAAACTGGAAGCCGGACTTGATAAATATTTCTTTAGCAGAAGCACGAAACTTAGCCTCATCCCTTTTCTTTTTAGCTGCAATTCGGGCTGCTAGCTTCTCAGCCGCGGTGAGCTTCTTACGCGGCTTTTTAGCTATCTTTGGCTTCCTTAGCTTGGCAACGGTCATCGAGCGTTCCTATAAATTTCTTCGTTTATATTCAATGCTATGGTGCTGAAAATAAATTCGTCTTTACGCCCCTTAACCTGCGAGCTTTTATATTGATGTGTATTACCTGCGCTATATATATACAAATCAGACACGGGCAACAAATCGACGAATTCTTTCAAACTTGTCAACTGCTCAAAATCAGGACAAACTCCAAATTTCGAAAGAGGAGGGCAACTAATAATCTCTTGGATCGAACTTAAAAGTGTCTCCAACGGGACTTCGTTCGATGTCAAAAACACATACTTTGCCGCAACTATTTCATACTTTCCACGTACGGGCCGTTCGAGCCGCTGAACCCATATTTTTTCAATTTCAATCCCGACAGACTTAAGCTTCTTTGCAAGAACCCTGGCAAACTTCAAAATTCTCAGCTCAAGAATCGTCTCTTTAAATATATCAGCCTCAATGGAAGATTTTGAAGTTGAGTATTTAGCCAAACGCTTATCAAGATTGTCCTTTAGATACTTGCTGAACATATCAAGATAGCTCGCATTCAACTCAAATCCTAAAAATTTTCGGGCCATGAATGCGGCTTGTGCCGGAACAGTGCCGGATCCGGAAAAAGGATCGAAAACAGTGTCCCCTTCATCCGTCGTAAGCGTAATAATGCGTCTTACGAGGTCTTCAGGAAGCGGGCAAAAATGCTTGATATACCCTTCCCCCCAAGAACCTTGAGTAGGAATACTAAACTCCCAAATTTCCTCTAAACTCTTGCCGTGGGGGCTGTACCGTTCAGGATAACGTACCCACCACTCCTTCAGATCATTAATTTCTCTGGCTCGCTCAGAGTAATACTTGAAATCCGGCCCCTTTGAAAAAAACAGCACGTATTCAAATATTTTCCTAGTGGTACCTTTATTGCTCCAAGGAACTGTCTTGTCTTTCTTCCAAATAATTATATCTTGAAGCTTCCAGCCTACAGCGCTTATTTCTCGCGCAAAATCAAAAGGAAGCGTAACGACTGCCCCATCTCGCTTAAAAGAGTCGATAACGACCCAAAGCGAGCCAGTATCTTTGGTCGCATGATATACGTCTTTGAATATTTTTTTCAGATCTTGCAAGTAATCTTCATAGGACTGTCCAAAGCCAATCTGACCAGAATGACCATAATCCTTCATATCAAAATAAGGAGGAGATGTGATAGTAACGTCGACCGCCCCTTTCTTCACTCTCTTCTTTAAGTTTCTAGCGTCATCTAAAAAAACTTCGGACATCATTTGTGCTCTGGCGCTACCGCCAAATAGGAAATTTCTCCATTATAAGCTTTTTTTTTGCGCTTTTCCACCACCTTTAACTTAGCTGCCAAAAGAGCTCCCACTAACAACAAATATTTCCAGTACGATAATCAACCAAACTTATTCACCCGCACAGTTAACAACTGTGCGCCTCAAAGAAAGTCTAAGCACAACCATTTAAGGCCAAGCCGAAGCATTAGGATAACCCAATAGATATCAGTATATTAGCAACTTCTTAACTTGCTGATTTATAGAAGATTAATTTACTGTTCGACTCCTGATGCCGCACCATACAAAACCAAGCCCTCGCAGAAATGCGGGGGCTTTGTTGTTTCTGGGGTGTTCATATTCTGTCTACGCCTGGCGCCCCAACTGAACAAGCCGGTCAGCCTCCAGAAAGACCAATTCCCGTAGCGAAGTCCCGCCTTCAGCGTTTTATGCAGAATTATGGATAGCCAATAATTATGGCTTACCCATAAAACGGCATAACTGCACGAGCCGCATGATTTTGCATCCTGAACTGGCTGCAGGAATGGCAAACCTGCCCTTCAAGCTCAGCGTTCTGAGAAGACGCGACAGACTCATCTTCAGGCCGCCAGAACCAAGCACGGCAGCGGCAAAACGAAACAACTATTTCCTCAGTTGCACCCACCCCACCACCACGCTACCCTCCCCACGTCGCTGCCAATTCAGCGACCGGGCCTGAGAACCCGACATGATGCAGGCGCAACAGCGCCACCAATCACGATTTGCAGGCGTTTTTTTATGCCCGTAGTTTCGTGCAATGGCGGCTGTGCGTGGGAGACCTTCGGGTCTGCCGGGTTCCTGTATCTCCGGTTCTCAGCCTGCGCACAGCTGCCACCCATTCGCCTGAGAACGAACGTGGTAGCTCTCACTTGATATGGGAGTTTTACCGATGAGCGCTCCAAATCCGTCTGGCTTCACTACCCTCGGCGTTACCCCTTTTTCCTTTCATTCCGACCAGCCTCTGTTCCGCGTTAACAGCGGGGTTTCCCTGAGCGAAGCGCTGTCTCACGTTTCTGATTTACTGCATGTGGCCAAGCTGTTGGCAGAGGACGCGGCGATGATTCGGGATACGGACCGATACGCCTGGGCTTCGCACTATTTGCAGGAGATGAGCAAGGCGGTGATTGATGATGTGGTGAAGGTGTTGGAGTCGCCGGGCAATAATCTGTAGGTGTGTCAGGTTGTGAGTGTGTTGGCTGGGCCATCGCCATCGCGGGCAAGCCCGGCTCCCACATTTGTTCTTGGTTGTTTGTTTTAGAGTGTCTGGCTAGAAGCCGCCACACAAAAAACGCCCCGAACCATCACGGTCCGGGGCGTTTTTTATTCAGCCGCGTCGCTTAGTGCCCAGCACTCTGCCCACCGTCCACATGTAGAATTTCCCCGGTCACAAACCCAGCCGATTCCAGGTACACAATCGCCTGCGCAATATCCCGCGCTTCACCCATGTGCCCCACCGGATGCAGGCTGCCCAACGCCGCATGCGTCTCTTCCCCATGCATCGGCGTTTTGATAATCCCTGGGCTCACCGCGTTCACGCGAATGCCGCGCTTGGCGTATTCAATCGCCAGCGATTTGGTCGCCGAGTTCAGCCCGCCTTTGGTCAGCGAGGCCAGCACCGACGGCACGCCATCAATCGCGTGGTCCACCAAACTGGTGGTGATGTTGACGATGTGCCCGGCGCCCTGTTTCAGCATCTCGGTAATCGCCAGTTGGGTGATGTAGAAGAACCCGTTCAGGTTCACCGCCAACACGTTTACGTAGTCTTCGTGGGTGTAGCTGGTGAACGGTTTGGCAACGAAGATCCCGGCGTTGTTGATCAGGCTGTCGATGCGGCCAAAACGCGCTACGCCTTCGCGGATGACGCGCTCGGCGGTGGCCGGGTCGGCGATGTCGCCGGCCACGGTGAGGATGTCCGGATCCGTCGACGGTTTGATCGAACGGGAGGTGGCAACCACGCGGTAATCCAGCTCGCGGTAAGCCTTCACTGCAGCAGCGCCCAGGCCTTGGGATGCGCCGGTGATCACAACGACTTTTTTCGAATTGCTCATGATGAAACCTCTATAGGGAAAATGGGATGGTTCAAGCAGCCGCGGCGGACATTTCCCGCAGCATCTGTTCGTAGTAACTGACTGATTGCGACCCGGAGACCAGCTGGCGGCCATTGAGGACCATGGCCGGTACGGAGTTGATGCCGTGCTCGCGGTAGAACGCTTCCAGCGCGCGCACTTCATTGGCGTAGGCGGTAGAGCCCACCACCCGTCGTGCGCCTTCAATATCCAGCCCGGTTTCGGCGGCCAGACCCGCCAGGGTTTCGTGATCACTGACGTTCTGGCCATCGCTGAAATACCCGCGCAACAGCGCCTTTTTCAGCTCGAGCTGGCGCCCTTGCTGCAAAGCCCAAAACAGCAACCGATGGGCGTCGAAGGTGTTGTAGAAGTGGCTGCGCTTTTCCAGGTCGAAGGTGAAGCCGATGGCCGCGCCGCGCTCCATCAGCATCCTTTTGCCGCTGGCAACTTCCTCGGCGCTGCGCCCGTATTTGCGCATCATGTGGGCGACGGCGTTTTCGCCTTCGGCCGGCATGTCGGGGTTGAGTTCGAAGGGTTTGAAGGTCAGTTCAACCTTCACTTCGCCCGCCAGGTTGTCGATGGCTTGCTCCAGGGCGGTGGCGCCGAGGGCGCACCACGGGCACACCACGTCGGAGATGAAGTCGATGGTGACAGGCGTGCTCATGACGGATTTTCCGCGAGCTGTTTGCGGTACTGGGTGGTGGTGATGCCGGCGTAGCCCCAGTTATCGGTGTCGACTTCTTCGATGACGATGTGGGTCAGGTCGGGGCGTTTGTTGAGGACGCGTTCGAGGGTTTCGGTGATCTCGGCAATGACCTGGGCTTTCTGCTCCGAGGTAACGCCGTCGCGGGTGATACGTACGCTGACAAATGGCATGACAAGGCTCCAGTGACTTGCCCATCGACATGGTGGGCAGGCAGTGAGGCCAATTTAAGAGGTTGCTTGAGGTGGATAAAGGTGGGGCGGAGTACTTCATTAGTGACGCTATGTAATCAATTAGCCCTGATCATAGCCATAAAAAAACCCCGAACCAGTCGGGGTTTTTTATCGCCTTGAATCAGGCGCGACGCCGAATCAATTAGAAAACGTTGATTGGGTAGTCGGCGAACAGGCGGATCTCGTTACCACCCACGTTGTAGTTGCTGGCGTTGTTGGAAACGCGCAACCACGACGCACGGGCACGCAGGCTCAGGTCTTTGGCCGGGCCGCTCTGTACTACGTATTTGAACTGGTTGAAGATTTCACGCTCGGTGCCACTGCCGCGGTTGGAACCGTCGTCAATGTTGGTGCCGCGCACGTAGGCGATGTTGTAGGTCAGGCCAGGCACGCCGAAGGCGCTGAAGTCCAGGCCGTAGCCTGCTTGCCAGGAGCGCTCGTCCTTGCCGTTGAAGTCAGACCAGTAGGAGTTGGCCAGCAGGATGGTGTTGCCACCGTCGCCGATCCCGCCTGCGTTGCGGTAGCCGCCGTACAGGTAACCGGTGTCACCGGTGCTGCGCTGGTGAGCCACGGTGAAGCTGTGCGGGCCAACGGCCCACGTGGCGCCCAGGCTCCAGATTTTGTTGTCGCGAGCGTCGGCGTCACCTTGGTTTTCCAGGGCGAAGCTACGGTCGAGCTTGGTCTTGTAGCCGTTGAAGTCGAAGGTCAACGATTGCTTCTCTGGCAGGGCCAGCACGTAGTTGACGTTGACGTATTGCTTCTTCAGCACGTCCTGCATGTTGGAAGCGTAGAGCGCTGCCGACAGGCTTTCGGTGAATTTGTAGCTACCGCCGATGTAGTCGATGCTTTTCAGCGCGCCACTGTCGGAACCCTCGGCGCTCTTGCGAGCTTCCTTGGTGAAGTGACCAGCGTCCAGTTGCAGGCCGGCGATTTCCTTGGAGACGATCGAGGTACCGGTATAGGTTTCGGACAACAGGCGGGAGTTGTCGTATTCCAGGACCGGCACGGCTGGCATCTGATCACCGTACTTGATCACGGTGTTGGAGATGCGTGCCTTGACGGCAGCGCCGCCCTTGGCCAGGTCGTTGGCCGCTTCGCCGCTGTCGCCTTGCTTGAAGAAGTCGATACCGCCAGCGCCGCTGCGACCTTTACCACCATCCAGGCGAATGGCGTATTGGCCGATCACGTCCACACCCACACCAACGGTGCCTTGGGTGAAACCGGATTCGAACTTGCCGATGAAGCCCTGGCCCCATTCGGCTTTGTCTTGCTTGCCGTTTTTGTAGTCGCGGCTGATGTAAGCGTTGCGTGCCGCGATGTTCAGGTGGCTGTCTTCAACAAAACCCTTCGATTGGGATTGGTCGTCAGCCATTGCTTGCGTAGCGCTCAAAATCCCCAGAGCGATCAGCCCCATCCGTTGCTTCAACATTTTCTTATATTCCTTATTACTGGTTGAGTACGCGCTGTGACACCAGGCTCCGTGTTGCTTTTCTGGTGTCGACTTTCCCAGATAAAAAAAGGCCCGCGGACGACGTGAAATGCCGCGGGCCTTTTTTTATTGGGGAAGTCATGGCGGTTAGCCACAGGCGTTGGGGCGAATCCTATCCGCGCCCTTTACTGTGTGTCAATTTCGTGAATCTTCTGTATTTAGGCTAAAAAAGTCTAAGAAACATTAAATAGCCATCATTGCGCAAGGCTCTATCAAGCGCTTCCTGGATCTGCACACCCCTGCAGGCCACACATTGGTGCACTCGATTGGGTGGGTTGAATCGAAATTGCGACTCTTTGTCTCAGCCACTCAACGAAGGCTTCTGGCTTGCCCAACCAGGGGCTGATATCGAGCAATTGCAGTTGCCCATTCTGCTCCAGGGCCAGTGTGGGGAAGCCCTGGCCGCCGACTTTTGCCAGCCATTGGCGGCTGTCATTGATGTGCGCTTGAGTTGCTGCGCCAAGGATTTCACTGAAAGCGGCGGTGAAGGCTTGGGGATCCAAACCGATGGATTCGGCCAGGGTCAGCAGCACGTCCTTATCGGCAATTCGGCGACCTTCGACGTAGTGCGCCGTTTGCAGACGCGCCAGCAGTTCCAGGCCTCGACCGGCGATTTTTTCTGCGGCCAGCACGGCGCTGGTCGGCGGTGCTGAATCGAAGACCGCACCGTGGTCCCGCAACAAACCTTCGAAATACGCCTCGCCAAACGGTTGCCCGGTGTACTCGGCGATGCGCCGGTCGTGGGGCATTACGTAGTCACGCAACTGCGGCGATACGGATTGGCGATTCGCGCCGGTCATCATGCCGCCGCCGTGCAACTGGATCGATAACACGCTCCGGGCGGCGCTCAGCAGCGGCTCGGCGCCGTAACACCAACCGCACAGCGGGTCGTAAATGTAGTGAAGTGTGGCTGCCGACATGACGGGCTCCAATGGATATTGATGCCAGGCAGATTAGTCTTACGCACAATTGGGAAAAACCCCGGATCGGCTTTCAGACTGTTTCGAGAATCGGTCGAATACCCTTGAAAAACATACGCCGTAACATTTTTCAGAAAGGTCCGCCCAGGAATAGATAACCTACGCAAATAGTAAGCATTACCATTAACGCGCTTTTATCCTGCCAACCTTTTTGGATACACACCCCGATGCCTGCCCTTCGCCTGACGCCCATGACCCTTGGGCTCTCTGTCCTGCTGTCTGCCGGATTTACCTGCGCTGCCACTGTCCTGCCGGAAACCTCCGTGAGCGCCGAAGCTGACGAGGACGACCCGCGCGTCAAGGAAACCAGCACCGCCACCCGCACCGCCACACCCGTGCGTTATGTGCCCCAGGCCATCGACTCGGTAAAAACCGACAACCTGCATTCCTACGGCACCAATGACCTGGGCCAGGCCTTGAGCGGTATACCCAACGTCAGCAGCGGCGCCGACACACGGTTCGACAGCCTGCGCATCCGCGGCTTCGACGCCAGCAACGATTTCTACCTGGACGGCGTTCGCGACGACAGCCAATACGTGCGCGACCTGCACAACATCGAACGCATCGAGGTGCTCAAAGGCCCGGCAGCCGTGTTGTACGGCCGCGGCGGCCAGGGCGGCATCGTCAACCGTGTGAGCAAGCTGCCCCAGGCCGGTCGCGCCTCCAGCATCGAGGCCCAGGGCGGCAGCAATGATTTGCGCAGCCTGTACGCCGACCTCAGCACCGACCCCACCGACACCATCAGCCTGCGCCTGAACATGGGCAACCAGGACAACAACAGTTTCCGCGACGGCGTCAGCGGCAATCGCCAACTGTTTGCGCCGTCCATGAGCTGGCAACTGAGCCCCGACCTGAACTGGCTGGTGCAGTACGAATACAGCCGCTACAACCGCACGCCGGACCGGGGCATTCCCGGGGTCAATGGGCGGCCGGCAGATGTCAGCCGCGGCACCACTTATGGTGACAAGCGCGATTACATCGACGACACGTCACAATCCCTGCGTTCGCGGCTTGCCTATGAGCTGAACGACAGTTGGCAACTGCGCCATACGTTGGGCGTGTTCACCCTAGACAGCGACTTCGATAACACTTACGCCGTCAGCTACGACCCAAAAACCGGCAAGGTCGGGCGCCAGCGCTGGCAGCAGGACTTGACCACCCGCAACATCCTCAACAACGTCGAACTGGAAGGCGGCTTCACCACCTTCGGCCTGGAGCATCGCTTGCTCACCGGAGTGGAGTTGGGCAACCAGCGCCGTGACCCGAAACTCTATCGAGCGCCGCTCGCCGCTGTGCCGAGCGTGGATGTGTACAACCCCAACCCGGACCTGCGCCACCACGGTCGCCTGCCGGCATTCAGCAGCAGTCACACCGAAGCGCAAAGCCAGGGCGTGTATGTGCAGGACCAACTGCGCCTGAACGATCAATGGCAACTGCTCGCCGGTTTGCGCTATGACCGCTTTGATGTGGAGTCCACCAACAAGCTGACCAACGCCTCGGAACAGGTCGTGAGCCACAGCACCAGCCCGCGCGTGGGCCTGGTCTGGACGCCGCTGGAACATCATTCGTTCTATGCCTCGTGGAGCAAGACGTTCTCGCCGACCGGCGGCGGCCTGATCGGCATCACGCCCAATGCCACGGGCAACGCCAACGACCTGAGCCCGGAGCTGACCAAACAGAAGGAAATCGGGGTCAAGAGCGACTGGCTCGACGACCGCCTGAGCACCACCCTGGCGGTGTATGAACTGGAGCTCTACAACCGCCGCACCCGCGACCCGCTGGACCCGACCATCACCCTGCTCAGCGGCGAGCAGCGTTCCCGTGGCGTGGAGTTGACCGCTACCGGCAAGATCATCGGCAACTGGTACGTGCGCGGTGGCGTCGGCCTGCAGGACGCCACGGTGGTGAAAGACAACAATGGCTTTGAAGGCAAGCGCATCAGCGACGTGGCCAAGCGCAACGCGAGCCTGTTCGTCACCTGGAAACCGGAGATGGGCTGGTACGCGGAAACCGGGCTGACGCTGGTGGGTGAGCGCTATGCGGATAACGCCAACACGGTATTGTTGCCGGGCTATGGGCGTTGGGACGCACTGGCCGGGTTCCGGCAGAAGGAATGGGATGTGCGGGCGGCGCTGAACAATATCAGCGACAAGACATACTACGCGTCAGCGACGAGTGCGGCGCAGATTCAGTTCGGCGACCCGCGCAGTCTGGTGGTGACCGGAACCTACAGTTTCTAACAGGCTTGCGTGGCGAGGGAGCTTGCTCCCGCTGGGGTGCGAAGCGCCCCCAAAATAGGCGACTGTGTTTTTTCAGATAGAACTCGATGATCTGTTTTGGGGCTGCTGCGCAGCCCAGCGGGAGCAAGCTCCCTCACCACAAGGTCCAGTGCAACATTGAAAACAACCGTCAGCCTTGCATCAATTCACACAACGCCTGCACCTCGTCCTCGCTGAACAGCCCCGCCGGGTACCGTTCGCTCATCACCCGGCGCGGGTCGGGCGTCCTGATCTGCCGCGAACCGTTTGCCTTCAACCAGAGCGCCAGCGCGTGGATCGCGTCACCGTTCACCCGCAAAGGGTGGAACGTGCGCGTGTACATCAGGTTGATATCGGCATTCATTTCAGCGCTCTCTCCGACGGCATGAGCGGCTAACTTACTCAAGGTTTATGACAGAACCGCTTAGTCATACACCGTGCTGTGTGTCGCAACAGCGATACAAGAGCTATGCCAATGTGCCCGGTTTGTCGGCACTTGCACACAAAAAAGCCCGCGAACCTGACGGGCCGCGGGCTTTCCGTGAGCGCGCAAAACATGGCGCACTCGAATGCCGGTAAACCCGGCACCAGGCTGTTACAACTGCACTCAGTTTTTGTGCGGGGCCGGCTGCTGCTGGGTCAGGCAGTGGATGTTGCCGCCCCCCAGTAACAGTTCGCGGCCAGGCACCATCACCACTTCATGCTGCGGGAACAGGCTCTGCAGAATCTCCTTGGCGCGGCTGTCCAGCGGGTCGTCGAAGCTCGGCGCGATGATGCCGCCGTTGACGATCAGGAAGTTGACGTAGGAACCGGCCAACCGCACGGTGGGATTGCGCTCCTGGGTGCCGTCTACCGGGTCCACGCCTGCGCATTCTTCCTCGGTGGCGTACAGCGGCCCCGGGATCGGCATTTTATGCACTGTGAACGAGCGGCCCTGGGCGTCGGTGCTGCTTTGCAGTACGTCCATGGCGGCATGGCAGCGCGCATAGTTCGGGTCTTGCGGGTCGTCGGTCCAGGCCAGCAACACTTCGCCCGGGCGTACGTAGCAGCAGAAGTTATCCACATGCCCATCGGTTTCGTCGTTGAACAGGCCATCCGGCAACCAGATGATCTTATCAACCGCCAGGTTGGCGCTGAGCACCGCTTCGATTTCCTCACGCTGCAGGTGCGGGTTGCGATTGCGGTTAAGCAGGCATTCTTCGGTGGTGATCAGGGTGCCTTCGCCGTCGACGTGGATCGAACCGCCTTCCAGCACAAACCCTTCGGTGCGATAACGCGGGCTGCGCTCGATCTCGAGGATCTTGCCGCCCACCTGGGAGTCGCGGTTCCACGGCGAGTACAAGCCACCATCAAAACCGCCCCAGGCGTTGAAGTCCCAGTTCACACCGCGCACTTCACCGCTGTTGTTGATCACGAAGGTCGGCCCGGTATCGCGGACCCAGGCGTCGTCGCTGGACATTTCCACCAGGCGAATATTCGGCACGTCCAGGCGCGCCCGGGCGTTTTCGTACTGGCCGGCCGAGACCGCCACGGTCACCGGTTCAAAACGTGCGATGGCCTTGGCCACCGCCACATGGGCGGCCTGCGCCGGCTTGCCGCCCAGGCGCCAGTTGTCCGGGCGTTCGGGCCAGATCATCCAGGTCTGGGTTTGTGGCGCCCATTCGGCAGGCATGTAGAAGCCGTCGGCGCGGGGGGTGCTGTGCAAAGTGGTCATGGCGATTCAGGACTCCAGGGAACCGTCGAGGGTTTTAAGCGCACCATACAGGTTCGGACGGCGGTCGCGGAACGAACCCCAGGCGCTGCGAATGTGTTCAAGTTCATCGAGATCGAAGCGGTGCACCAGGATGCCTTCTTCGGTTTCGTTGAGTTCTTCTACTTTCTCGCCGAACTGATTGGCGATGAAGGACGAGCCGTAGAAGGTGATGTCGTAGCCGTCTTGCTCTTCGTTACCGATGCGGTTGCTGGCGATCAGCGGCATCAGGTTGGCGCCGGCATGGCCTTGCTGTACCCGCTGCCAGTGGTCGCGGGAAGAAATTGTCTTGTCGTGGGGCTCGCTGCCGATGGCGGTCGGGTAGAACAGGATTTCCGCGCCTTGCAGCGCCATGCTGCGGGCGGCTTCCGGGAACCACTGGTCCCAGCAGATGCCCACGCCGATCTTCGCATAGCGGGTGTTCCACACCTTGAAGCCGGTGTCGCCGGGGTTGAAGTAATACTTTTCATGGTAGCCCGGGCCGTCCGGGATGTGGCTTTTCCGATAAATCCCGAGGTTGGCGCCGTCAGCGTCGATGATCGCAATGCTGTTGAAACGCGCGCGGCCGGCCAGTTCATAGAAACTGATGGGCAACACCACCTGCAGTTCCCGGGCGACCTTCTGGAAGTGCTTGATCGCGACGTTATCTTCAACCGTGGTCGCCAGTTGCAGGTAGTCCGGGTTCGGCTTCTGGCAGAAGTACGGGGCCTCGAACAGTTCCTGGATCAGGATGATCTGCGCGCCCTTGGCGGCGGCCTCACGCACCAGCCTTTCAGCGGTTTCGAGATTGGCATCAAGGTCCCAGGAACAGGCCATCTGGGTCGCGGCAACGGTAACGATACGGCTCATGAATCATCTCCTCGGCGGCGGGCAGGTGGACGCCTTTATAGCGGATAAAAATCGGCTTTTGAAGCTAATAAATATCCGCCCATCGAAAAATGATCAAATTTTACCGATAACAATCGACTTTATTGTTACAAGCCTTCCTCCAGAACCTTCGCCAGCATGTCGACGAAGAAATCCACACTGCGCCGTGAGGTGACCATCGGCGGCTTGATCTTGAGGATGTTCAGGTAGTCGCCGGTGGGCTGCATGAAGATCCCCAGTTCCCGCAGCCGGTCACACAGCAGCGCGGTCTCTTCGGTGGCCGGTTCCAGGGTCTGTCGATCGCGGACCAATTCCAGCCCCAGGTAAAACCCGGAACCATGCACTGCGCCCACCAATGGATACTGCTCGACCAGCGCCTCCAACCGCGCCTTGAAGTGTCCGCCCACCTCCTGGGCGTTTTCCCACAGCTTTTCTTCCTCCATCACATCCAGCACCGCCATGCCGATCCGGCAACTCACCGGGCTGCCTCCCGATGAGGAGAAGAAGTAACCCTCGGCCTCCAGCGCCTCGGCGATTTCCCGGCGGGTGATCACCGCGCCCAACGGCTGGCCATTGCCCATGCCCTTGGCCATGGTGATGATGTCCGGCACCACGCCCTGCTCTTCAAAGCCCCAGAAGAAATGCCCCATGCGGCCGTAGCCCACCTGCACTTCGTCGGCGATGCACACGCCGCCCTGCTCACGAACCAGCGCGTACACCTGCTGCAAATAACCGGGCGGCAAGGCAATCCCGCCGGCATTGCCATACACCGGCTCGCAAATGAAACCCGCCAGTTGGCGATTCTGCGCGGCGATTTTCGCCAGGTTGTGTTCCACGCTGCGTACGTAGTCGGGGGCGCTGTCCTGCCCGCGAAACTCGCCGCGATAGGTATTCGGCGCGGTCACCGGGTGCACCCAGTCCGGGCGGCTGCTCAAGGCCTGGGGGTTGTCGGCAATCGAGGTCGACACCGCATCCGCCGCCACCGACCAGCCGTGATAGGCCTCCAGCACGCTGAGCATGTCGCGCCCGCCGCTGTAGGCCCAGGCCAGGCGAATCGCCAGGTCGTTGGCCTCGGTACCGCTGTTGACCAGGAACACCCGGTCCATGGAGTCCGGCGCCAGCGCCAGCAAACGCTCGGAGAATTCGGCAATCGCCGCATAGTGGAAGCGCGAGTTGGTGTTGAGCAGCGACCATTGCCGCGCTGCCACCTCGGCCATGCGCGGATGACCGTGGCCGAGGACGGCGACGTTGTTGAGCATGTCGAGGTAGGAACGGCCCTGCATGTCGATCAGGTGGTTGCGCCAGCCGCGCTCGATGCGCGGCGGGTCGACGTAATAGTGCTTCTGCGAGCGGGCGAAACTGGCGTCCCGACGCGCCAGCAGGGCTTCGGGGTCCACCTCCGGCTCGGCGTCGCAGGCCAGCCCCAGCAAGGTAGCCGGGGATGGGCAGAGCGTTTGCCATGCCGCCGCCCGGGAAGGCGTGCAGAACAGCGGTGGCTCAAGCTCGGCGCGGCACAGTTGTACTGTCAGCGGCGCGACCACGTCGCCGATTACCTGGCCTTTTACCACTGCGGCGCCGTGCTTCAACAAGGCGTTCACGCCCCACAACCGAACACTCAACTGGGCGCTATGCAGGCTCAGCAGGCCGTCGGCGCCATGGCGCAAGGTGCCGGCGAACGGTGCTTCCACCGTGGCGCCCAAGGGCATGTGCAGTTCTACGTGAAGCGCGAAGGTGTCGGGCTCGACGGCACTGTCGGGTTGGGTGCGGGACAGACGGTATTGACCATAACGACTGGCTGCCAGGCCATGGACCACGGCCGCTTGTTCCAGCAATCGGCGATCAATGCCCTCCTGCTCCCAGTTACCGGCCTCGAAATGCGGGCTGAGCACGCCCAGATCGATCAACGCGAATTCACGCCCAACGAGCCCCGGCAACAAAGGCGCGAAGCCTTCACCGACAATCGGCGGCAATTCAGCACCGACGCAGTTCAGGATCGCCGCCTCCATCAATTCAAAGGGCACCGAGGTGGCTACGTGGAAAATTTCCCACTCATGCTCGGCATTCTTCAACAGGTACGCGTTATCCGGGTCCAGGCGTTGCTGCTGTTCACTGCTCAGCACCAACACCGCGGCCCGCGCGACGATCAGCGGCCATAGCACCTGTAACTCTTCGCGCTGCAACGGCGTGATCCGGTGGCACGCCTGGATCGCCGGCAGGATCGCGAACGGATCTCCCTCGGCATGATGCAGCAGCGCCGCGCAGGTCACAGACAGGTCGGCAATGCGCCAGGTGCGCACCAGGTCGCCAAAATCAATCACCCCCTCAATCTGCCAATGCCGCTGGGCATCGCGCTGCCAGACCACGTTGTCATCGGTGATGTCCATGTGCACGGCTTGCCAGGGCAGGCGGTCGGCCAACGGCCGCAGACGCTGCCCGACCTGCTCCACCACGCGCTCCAGCCCGGCCCGATGCGGGAGGTTTTCGAGGGTCGACAGCAAATGAGTGATCAGCTCAAGGGCATGGCGTGGGTCCCATTGCAGGGTACGTTCCAGGCCCGGATGCTCGAAGTCGGCCAGCGCCTGGCTCATCCGCCCGCAGAATTCGCCGAAGCCTGCGATCACCTCGCGCCCCAGATGGGGCAGATGGGTCAGCGGCTGGCCGTCGATGTAGTCCAGCAACCGCAGGTGCACGGTTTGCCCGGCGACGGTCTCGGTCAGCAGTTCTTCGCCAGCAAGCGACGAGATCACCTTGGGCACCCGTACATCCGAATGTTCCTGCAGATGCTTGAGGGCTGCGTGCTGGGCCTGCAGCTCGACGGCGGCGTAGTCGCCCCGGCAGATTTTCAGCACAAAGCGGCCACGCTCGCTGTCGATACGGTAGTTGAGGTCTTGCTGGCTGCCGAGGGACTGCAACGCCCCACCCAGGCCGTAATGCTGCTCAAGTAGCTGCGTCGCAGGCACAGGCCCGACTTGCGGGCATGGCAGGCTGGCGCGATGAATCAACGTGGCGAGCAACATGTGAAGACCCCTGGCTTTTTTATCAGGCGCTTATATCGCCATTGTTGACGGGGGTTACGCAACCCCCAGTCCCGCGCAGTGCCGTCAATCTGACTGTGGCCCCTTGCACCACCTGGCTCAACAACTCAAGCTATGCTCCATTCGCTTAATGTCTGTCTAAGGAAAAGGGCCTCCGACATGCGCATTCTCATCACCGGCGGCGCCGGATTCATCGGCTCCGCTCTGATCCGGCACCTGATTCAACACACCGGGCACGAAGTGCTCAACCTGGACAAATTGACCTACGCCGGCAATCTTGAGTCGCTGGCCAGCATCGCGAGCAACAGCCGCTACGAGTTCGTCCAGGCCGATATCATCGACCAGGCCACCATCAGCGCCGTCCTGGCGCGCTTTGAGCCCCACGCGATCATGCACCTGGCGGCCGAGTCTCATGTGGACCGTTCAATCGACGGCCCGTCGGATTTTATCCAGACCAATATCGTCGGTACCTACAGCCTGCTGGAGGCCGCACGCGGTTATTGGCAGAAGCTGGAAGAACCGGCCAAAAGTGCCTTCCGCTTCCACCACATCTCCACCGATGAAGTGTATGGCGACCTGCACGGCGTCGATGACCTGTTCACCGAAACCACGCCCTACGCCCCAAGCTCGCCGTATTCGGCCAGCAAGGCCGCATCCGATCACCTGGTACGCGCCTGGCAGCGCACTTACGGCCTGCCGGTGCTGTTGACCAATTGCTCGAACAACTACGGGCCGTTCCACTTTCCCGAGAAGCTGATTCCGCTGGTGATCCTCAACGCCCTCGCAGGTAAACCATTGCCGGTGTACGGCGACGGCCTGCAAGTGCGCGACTGGCTGTTCGTCGAAGACCACGCCCGCGCGCTGTTCAAAGTGGTGACTGAAGGTGTGGTAGGCGAGACCTACAACATCGGCGGCCATAACGAGCAGAAGAATATCGACGTGGTGCGCAGCATCTGCGGCCTGCTGGAAGAACTGGCACCACAACGCCCGGCGGGCGTGGAGAAATTCACTGACCTGATCACCTTCGTCAAGGATCGCCCGGGCCACGACCAGCGCTATGCGATCGACGCCAGCAAGATCGAACGCGAGCTGGGCTGGGTTCCGCAGGAAACCTTTGAAACCGGCCTGCGCAAAACCGTGCAGTGGTACCTCGATAACCTGGAATGGTGCCGCAGGGTCCAGGACGGTAGTTATCAAGGCGAACGACTGGGCAACACCGACTTTAAGGATCTGATCGCATGATGAAGGGAATCGTACTGGCCGGTGGCTCCGGCACGCGTTTGCACCCCATTACCCTGGGCGTTTCCAAGCAACTGTTGCCGGTGTATGACAAGCCGATGATCTACTACCCGATCTCGGTGCTGATGCTGGCCGGGATCAAGGAAATCCTGGTGATCTCCACCCCGGTAGACCTGCCGCAATACCGCAACCTGTTGGGCGATGGCAGCCAGTTTGGCGTGCGGTTCACTTATGCGGAGCAGCCGTCCCCGGACGGCCTGGCCCAGGCGTTTTTGATTGGCGAAGAGTTTATCGGCGATGACCCGGTATGCCTGATCCTGGGCGACAACATCTTCCACGGCCAGCACTTCGGCGAACAACTGCGCACTGCTGCCGAACGCCCATCTGGCGCCACGGTATTCGGTTACTGGGTCAAGGACCCGGAGCGTTTCGGCGTGATCGACTTCGACAGCCAGGGCCGCGCGCTGTCCATCGAGGAAAAACCAGCCAAGCCAAAGTCGAGCTACGCGGTGACCGGCCTGTATTTCTACGACAACGACGTGATCAGGATCGCCAAGGCAGTCAAGCCATCGCCACGGGGCGAGCTGGAGATCACCGACGTCAACAACGCCTACCTCAAGCGTGGCGACCTGCACGTGGAGCGCTTCGGCCGTGGTTTCGCCTGGCTCGACACCGGCACCCACGACAGCCTGCTGGAGGCCTCGACGTATGTGCAGACCATCGAGCACCGCCAGGGTTTGAAAGTGGCGTGCCTGGAAGAAATCGCCTACGAGAACGGCTGGATCGACCGTGACCACTTGCTGGAGCGGGCCAAGTACTTCGGCAAGACCGGCTACGGCCAATACCTGTATTCACTGGCCGGGGAGCAAAAATGAAGGTCACCGACACGGCGTTGCCGGGCGTATTGATCATCGAACCGAAAGTGTTCGGTGACGAGCGCGGCTTTTTCTACGAAAGCTTCAACGCCCGCGCCTTCGAAGAGGCCACCGGGCTCAAGCGTGATTTCGTGCAGGACAACCACTCGCGCTCGCAAAAAGGCGTGCTGCGCGGCCTGCATTACCAGCTCGAACATACCCAGGGCAAACTGGTGCGCGTCATCGCCGGCGAAGTGCTGGATGTGGCCGTCGACATCCGCCGCAGCTCGCCCAACTTCGGGCAATGGGTGGGCGTGCGGCTTAGCGCCGATAACCATCGCCAGTTGTGGGTACCGGAAGGTTTCGCCCACGGCTTTGTGGTGCTGAGCGACTACGCCGAGTTCCTCTACAAGACCACCGATTACTACCAGCCGAGCGCCGAGCGTTGCATCCTCTGGAACGACCCGACGCTGGCCATCGACTGGGAACTGACGGAGACGCCGCAACTGTCCGCCAAGGACCAGGCCGGGAAAAGCCTGCAAGAGGCCGACCTGTTCCCATGAAAATCCTTATCAGCGGCCAACATGGCCAAGTCTCCCGGGAGTTGCAACAGCGCCTCCGGGGCCTGGGCGAGTTGATCGTGCTGGGCCGCGATCAACTGGACCTGGCGCATCCCGAGCAGATCCGCGACCAAGTACGCGCCCATCGCCCGGGCCTGATCATCAACGCAGCCGCCCATACGGCCGTCGATCAAGCCGAGAGCGAGCCGGACGTGGCCTTCGCCATCAACGCCACCGCGCCCGGGATTTTTGCCGAGGAAGCCAAGGCACTGGGCATTCCGCTGATTCACTATTCCACCGACTACGTGTTCGACGGCAGCAAGGCCGCGCCCTACAACGAGGACGACGCAACCAACCCGCTGGGCGTCTATGGCGCAAGCAAGCTGGCGGGCGAACAGGCGATCGCGGCCGTCGGCGGTGAACACCTGATCCTGCGCACCAGCTGGGTCTACTCGACCCACGGCAAGAACTTCCTGCTGACCATGCAACGCCTGCTGCAGGAAAAACCGCAGATGCGCATCGTCGCCGACCAGATCGGCGCGCCGACCTGGGCCGGGACCATCGCCAACAGCACCCGTGCACTGATCGAGCGCTGGCAGGCGGGCCAGGCCGGGGATTGGGGTGTCTACCACCTGACGGCCCAGGGCGAGACCTCGTGGTTCGGCTTTGCACAGGCCATCGGCGAGCAACTACGGGCCAACGGTCGTGCCTGCGCCGAGCTGGAAGCGATTCCCTCCAGCGCCTATCCAACGCCGGCCAGGCGCCCGCTGAACTCGCGCCTCGATTGCAGCCGCCTGCAACAGCAATGGCATGTCTCGCAACCGCAGTGGCATGACGCATTGCGCGAGTGTCTTGCCGAGCAGCACTAGGCATAATGCGCCTGTACCCACAGGCGCACGACTCCCATGACTCCACCCCTTCCGCGAAGACCCCGCTGGCGCAGCCTGGCATTGCTGGCGCTATGCCTGGCACCGCTGTTGTGGCCGCTGGAGCACCTGGCAGAGCGTTATTACCGCAACGAACTGGCCGGTCAGAACCGCCAGACGCTGGACCTGTACGTCGCCAACCTGCTGGGCACCCTGCATCGCTACGAAGTGTTGCCGCAAATCCTCGGTGACCTGCCGGCCCTGCGCACCGCCATCGACGCGCCTCACGTCAGCACCAACCTGGTCAACGCCAACCACCTGCTCAAGGACGTCGCCGCCCAGGCCGGGGTGGAAGTGATGTACCTGATGGACACCACCGGCAAGACCCTCGCCGCGTCCAACTGGGACAAGCAGGACAGCTTCGTCGGGCGTAATTTTTCCTTTCGCCCCTACTTCAGCGAAGCTATGGCCGGGCGCCTCGGGCGCTTCTTCGGCCTGGGCACCACCTCGGCCAAGCGCGGTTACTTCTTCGCCGCCGCCGTACGCGATGGCGACAAGATCATCGGTGTGCTGGTGGTAAAGGTCGACCTGGACCACACCGAAAGCCTGTGGGGCAACACCCCCGAACAACTGCTGGTCACCGACCACAACGGCGTGGTGATCCTGACCTCGCGCCCGCAATGGCGCTTTCGCGCCACCCGGCCGCTGACGGATGAAGAACGCCGCGCCATCATCGCCATCCAGCCCTATCCGACCCGCGACCCGCAGCCGCTGAGCCTCAGCCCGACGGCGTGGGTGCGCCAATCCACCGACATCGCCGAAACCGGCTGGAAAGTCGAGATTCTCGCGCCGCGCACCTTGATCAGCCGCCCGGTGCGCACCGTGGTCGCGGTGGGTGGCGCCGCCTTGCTGGTGCTGATGCTGTTGCTCGGCCTGATGATGCAGCGCCGTCGTCACTACCTGGAACGCATCGCCTTCGAAGCCAAGGCCCGTCGCGAACTGGAGATGCGCGTGATCGAGCGGACCAGCGACCTGGAAGGCCTCAACCGGCGCCTGAAACAGGAAGTGCTGGAACGTGAACATGCCCAGCAGGAACTGGTGCGCGCCCAGGACGACCTGGTGCAGGCCGGCAAGTTGTCGGCGCTGGGCACCATGTCGGCGAGTATCAGCCATGAACTCAACCAGCCGTTGGCGGCGATTCGCAGCTACGCGGAAAACGCCGGGATTTTGCTCGACCATGAGCGCACCGACGACGCCCGTGGCAACCTCAAGCTGATCAGCGAGTTGACCGGGCGCATGGCCTCGATCATCGCTCACTTGCGCGCCTTCGCCCGGCGCGACCGGCATGCGCCGGAAAGCGTGGCCCTGCAACCGGCCCTGGACGATGCCCTGGCGCTGCTGGCCAAGCGGCGGCGGGCAATGGAAGTGGAACTGATCCGCGACCTGCCCGAGGCCACCTTGTGGGTGGCGGCCGGCGAAACCCGCCTGCGCCAGGTGCTGGGCAACCTGTTGGCCAACGCTCTGGACGCCCTGACCGAAAAAGGCCCGCCGCGCAAACTCTGGCTGAGTGCCCAAACCACCGAACAGGGCGTCAACCTGTACATTCGCGACAACGGCCCGGGTTTCTGCATGGAAGCCCTGGGCCGCGCCAGCGAGCCGTTCTACACCACCAAGACCCGCACCCAGGGCCTGGGGTTGGGCCTGGCGATCTGCGACACCCTGATGCGCGCCTTTGGCGGTGAACTGTTGTTCGCCAACCACAAGGAAGGCGGCGCACTGTTAACCTTGAAACTGCGCGCCGGAGCACCGGGTGTCAGTCTGCAACCGTCCGAGGACCGCAGTGTATGAGTATCGATAACCAGATTCAGGTGGTGTTGATCGACGATGATCCACACCTGCGTCAGGCCCTCTGCCAGACCCTGGACCTGGCCGGGCTGAAAGTCCTGACCCTCGGCGAAGCCCAGGGCCTGACCGCGCGCCTGTCCCGGGATTGGCCGGGGGTTGTGGTGAGCGACATCCGCATGCCCGGCATGGACGGCCTGGAACTGTTGAAGGAACTCCACGCCCAGGACCCGGAGCTGCCGGTACTGCTGATCACCGGCCACGGCGACGTGCCACTGGCGGTGCAGGCGATGCGCACCGGCGCCTACGACTTCCTGGAAAAACCCTTCGCCAGTGACGCCCTGCTCGACAGCGTGCGCCGCGCCCTGGCCCTGCGCCGCCTGGTGCTGGACAACCGCAGCCTGCGCCTGGCCCTGAGCGACCGTCAGCAATTGAGTACACGCCTGGTGGGCCACTCCCCGCAAATGCTGCGCCTGCGCGAGCAGATTGGCGCGCTGGCGGCGACCAAGGCTGATGTGCTGATCCTCGGTGAAACCGGTGCCGGCAAGGAAGTGGTAGCGCGTGCGCTGCACGATCTGTCGAACCGCCGCAGCGGCCCGTTTGTGGCGATCAACGCCGGCGCCCTGGCCGAGTCGGTGGTGGAAAGCGAGTTGTTCGGGCATGAGCCAGGGGCCTTTACCGGCGCCCAGAAGCGGCGCATCGGCAAATTCGAATTCGCCAACGGCGGCACGCTGTTTCTCGACGAAATCGAAAGCATGAGCCTGGATGTGCAGGTCAAGCTGCTGCGGCTGTTGCAGGAGCGTGTGGTGGAGCGTCTGGGGGGCAACCAACTGATCCCGCTGGATATCCGCATCATCGCCGCCACCAAGGAAGACCTGCGCCAGTCCGCCGACCAGGGGCGCTTCCGGGCGGACTTGTATTACCGCCTCAACGTTGCGCCGCTGCGCATTCCACCGCTGCGCGAACGGGGTGAGGATGCGCTGATGCTGTTCCAGCACTTTGCCGACGAAGCCAGCACGCGCCACGGGCTACCGATGAAAGAGCTGCAACCGGGCCAGCGCGCGCTGTTGTTGCGTCACAGCTGGCCGGGCAATGTGCGCGAGCTGCAAAACGCCGCCGAGCGTTTCGCCCTGGGCCTTGAACTGGCGCTGGACAGCACCCCGGACAGCCCTTCGCCGGGCATCCTCACCAGCACGCCCGGCGGCTTGAGCGAACAGGTCGAACAGTTTGAAAAAAGCCTGATCGCCGCCGAACTGGCGCGCACCCACAATTCCATGCGCAGCCTCGCCGAGGCATTGGGCGTGCCGCGTAAAACCCTGCACGACAAACTGCGCAAGCACGGGCTGAACTTCGCTGACAGCGGCAACAGTCACGCTGACGACGAATGACCCTTTTCCCCCTGCCACGAGGCCACCATGAGTCGCGATAGCCGTTACCTGGAATCGATCCTTCACCACGACATTCCCCTGACCCGGGAAATGGGCCTCAAGGTTATCGACTGGCAGGACCGGCAGCTGCAACTGCGCTTGCCGCTCGACGCCAACATCAACCACAAGAGCACCATGTTTGGCGGCAGCCTGTATTGCGGCGCCGTGCTGGCAGGTTGGGGCTGGCTGCATTTGCAGTTGCGTGAGGAAGGGATTGAAGACGGGCATATCGTGATTCAGGAAGGGCAGATCAGTTATCCGCTGCCGGTGACTACCGATGCGACGGCGATTTGCCAGGCGCCTGATGACAAGGTGTGGAAGCGGTTTTTGGCGACCTATAAACGGTATGGCCGGGCGCGCTTGGCGCTGGAGACATGGATAGTCAACGAGGGCAGTGAAGAGCGGGCCGTGGCCTTTACCGGGCAGTACGTCCTGCACACATAACAAATGTGGGAGCGGGCTTGCTCGCGAAAGCGGTGGATCAGCCAATACATCTGGTGACTGACACACTGCCTTCGCGAGCAAGCCCGCTCCCACATTTTTGATCGGCGCTGTGTTTAAGAACGGGCCAGAGTCAGCAACCGCTCACGCCATTCAGCCTTGGCCGGCAGTGCCAAAAAGAACGGATTCAACAGCGATTCCCGCGCCGGGTAACTGAACGGCTGCCCATTCAATTCCAGCACTTCACCGCCCGCTCCTTCCAGCACACCCTGTGCCGCAGCGGTGTCCCACTGCGAGGTGGGCGCCAGGCGCGGGTAGCAATCGGCGCTGCCCTCAGCCAACAGGCAAAACTTCAAAGAACTGCCGATATTGGCCAGCTTCAACTCGCCCAATCCGGCACTCAAGCCAGCGAGCAAGCGATCCTGTTCAGGGCTCGTATGGCGACGACTGGCAACCACGGTAAATGCTTCACCGCTCGCCGGGGTCTGGCGCACCTGGATTTGCTTGGGCGCAGCACCTACATCGGAACGCCAGGCACCCAGCCCGGCCCCCCCGAAGTAGCACCGACCGCTGGTAGGCATCGACACCACACCGAACACCACGCGACCTTTTTCGATCAGCGCGATGTTGACGGTGAACTCCTCGCTGCCGGAGATGAATTCCTTGGTGCCATCCAGCGGGTCCACCAGCCACCAGCGCTGCCAACCGGCGCGCACGCTCTGGTCAATGTCGGCGTCTTCCTCCGAGAGCACCGGAATGCTCGGGTCCAGGGCAGTCAGACCGGCGAGGATCAAGTGATGGGCAGCCAAGTCGGCGGCAGTGACCGGTGAATCATCGGTCTTGGTGGTGACGGCAACATCGGCGCGCCAATACGGCAGGATGACCTCGCCAGCCTGGCGGGCCAATTCGATCGCGGGGGCAATAAACGGGTGACCCAGGAACAGTTCGCTCATGGCTGGAACGCTCCACGTTGAGTCAACAGGTCGCGTACCAGGTACAGCGCGGCCAACGCGCGGCCCTCGCTGAACTGCTCGTTCTGCGCCAACTGCGAGAGCTCCCGCAGGTTGACCCGGTCGACGCGCATCGGCTCGGGCTCGTCGCCTTCCAGGCGCTCTTCATACAGTTCGGTGGCCAGCACCACCTGGATTTTCTGGCTCATGTAGCCGGGGGACAGCGACAGCTCGGTGATGTGCTCCAACTGGCGGGCGCCGAAACCGGCTTCTTCCTTGAGCTCACGGTCGGCTGCCGCCAACACGTCTTCGCCCGGTTCGATCAGGCCCTTGGGCAGTGACAGTTCATACTCGTCGGTGCCGCCGCAATATTCTTCGATCAGCAACGCATGGTCCGAGTCGATCATCGCCACGATCATCACCGCGCCATATCCGGCACCCCTGCCCACCAGGCGCTCGTAGGTCCGCTCCACGCCATTGGAAAAGCGCAATTGCACTTCCTCCACGCGGAACAAACGGCTACTGGCGACTATTTCGCGGGCGAGGACGGTGGGTTTCTGGCGCATGAGCGGCTCCTTGGCGTGATCGGGTTACTATACCGTGGCTTTTCCGATTGTCTGTGTCGGATATCTTTTCTTACATGAGTGTTCTTTATGCCTCCATTGCCCTGGCACGCCATCGACACCGTCCTGCTGGACATGGACGGCACCTTGCTCGACCTGCACTTCGACAACCATTTCTGGATGGAGCACCTGCCCCAGCGCTATGCCGAGTTGCATGGTGTGAGCCGGGCCATGGCCGAGATGGAGCTGCAGCCGCTGTTCGAGCGTAACGCCGGACAGTTGCAATGGTATTGCCTGGATTTCTGGAGCGCCGAACTCAAGATCCCGGTACGCGAGCTCAAGCTGGAAACCGCGCACCTGATTGCCTTGCGCCCGGATGCCGACACCTTCCTGGCGGCGATCAAACAGGCGGGCAAGCGGGTGATCCTGATCACCAACGCCCATCGGGATTCGCTGTCGTTGAAGCTGGAACGCATCGAGTTGGCGCCTTATTTCGAGCGACTGATCAGCTCCCATGACTATGGTTTTGCCAAGGAAAACCCGCAGTTCTGGGACGCCCTGCACGCCGATATCGCCTTCGACCCGGCCCGCAGCCTGTTTATCGACGATACCTTGCCGATCCTGCGTAGCGCCCGGGATTTTGGCGTGGGGCACTTGCTGGCGGTGAAGGAACCGGACAGCCGGAAGGGGCCCAAGGACACGGCGGAGTTTGCAGCGGTTGGGGATTACCGGGACTTGATCGTAGGTTTGTAACAACACTGAAGGTCCAATGTGGGAGCGGGCTTGCTCGCGAATACGGTGTGTCAGCCACTGAATATATTGACTGACACACCGCATTCGCGAGCAAGCCCGCTCCCACATTGGGTCCGCGGATTACTCAGGAATACGCAGCGTCTGCCCTGGGTAGATTTTGTCCGGATGGGACAGCAGCGGCTTGTTGGCTTCGAAGATTTTGTTGTACTGGTTGGCGTTGCCATACACCGCCAGCGAAATAGCGCTCAGGGTGTCGCCCTTTTTCACCACGACAAAGCGGGCCGCCGCGACAACTGGACCGGAAACAGTGATCTGGTCATCAACACTCGCAACGCCGGCGATGTTGCCCAGCGCCAGCAATATCTTCTCTTTCTCTTCCTGGCTGGCGACTTCACCTGTCACGGTCACCTTGTCACCGTCGACGGTGGTTTGCACATTGGGGTTACCCAATCCAACCTTGGCCACGTGCTCTTTTAACTGCTCGCTCGCGTTGGCATTACCCGGTGTCAACAGGTCAATCAACTTCTCGCCTGCTTCCTTAACAAAGCTTAAAAGACTCATGGTGCGCTCTCCTTGGGATTTAATTTCCAGATGCCAAAGACTAGACCAGTCCTACAGAATTGGGTTCCAGCCTGACCAAAGACCCAAACACGCTAGAATCCCACCGCATTGGAATAAGCCCGGAGCGAAGATGGACATCAAACAGCTGAAATTCCTCATCGCCCTCGACGAAACCCGTCACTTCGGCCAGGCGGCGGCGCGCTGCCATATCACCCAGCCGACCCTGTCGATGCGCCTGCGCAGCCTGGAGGAAGAGCTGCAGTTGCCGCTGGTCAATCGCGGGCAGCGCTTCGAAGGCTTTACCGCCCCCGGCGAACGCGTGCTTGCCTGGGCACGCACGGTGCTGGCGGCCTATGACGGCTTGCAGGCCGAGGCCGCTGCGTGTCGCGGCAACCTGGTAGGCACGTTGCGCCTGGGGGTGGTGCCGTTGTCGAGCTTCGATCCGCTGGCGTTGATGCAGAAGCTGCACAAGGAACACCCCAGCCTGCGCTTTGAGTTGTCCGCGTTAAGCTCCGAGCAAATCCTTGAACAACTTGCCAGCAACCGCCTGGACCTCGGTGTGTCGTACCTCGAGCGCCTGGACGCCGAACGTTTCGACTCCCTGGCCCTGGGCGAAACCCGCATGGGCCTGCTGTACGACCAACGGTTCTTCAGCTTCGGCGACAAGCCCCTGAGTTGGGAGGCGCTGATCGAACTGCCCCTGGGCATGCTCACCAGCGGCATGCACTTTCGCCAGTCCATCGACCACAATTTTCACAGCCGTGGCCTCAACCCGCAGCCACTGTTACAGACCGATGCCGTCCATCAATTGTTACAAGCGGTGCACGGCGGCCTGTGTTGCGCGGTGATGCCACTGGACGGCGGCCTCGACGCCCTCACCGAGCACCTGCGCCTGCAACCCATTGAAGACGCTCACACTTTGGCTCGCCTGGGGTTGATCATGCGCCGCAGTGCACCCCGTTCGGCCTTGGCGGAAGCGTGTTTTGCGCTGTACCAGAAATCGCTGATCGAGACTTGATCGACGGCATCTATCGGTAGATCAGTACTGACGATTAGACGCGACCCTTTGTCGCGCCTAGTCTTACAGCTGAATACTCCCGGTGGTAATGCCCAATGAACGCCCAGCGCCCAGTCTGCGCGGCGCCCGCCCTCGAAACGCCCGCGCCCGCCGCCAGCCAGAGCTACCAGTTTTGTAATCTCGAACACACCGAATCGGCCAGCACCGCGCTTGCCGAGGAAGTTGCGTTGGCGATTGCCTATAACGACATCAGCCAGGCGGTGATGCTGGTGACGCCAACCGACCTTGAAGACTTTATTGTCGGATTCAGCATCGGTAGCGGCATTATCGAAGACGTTAGCGACATTTATGACCTGAAAATCAGCGGTTCGGGCTCGACCCAATACGCTCAGGTGCAGATTTCCAGCCGCGCGTTCTGGAATATGAAGCAGCAGCGCCGGCAACTCGCCGGCACCAGTGGCTGTGGGCTGTGCGGCGTAGAAGCCGTGGAGCAGGCGCTGCCCAACCTCAAGGTGTTGCCCGGCGCGCCGTTGCCGCCTGCCGAATGGCTGGATGGCCTGCGCCAGCGCATCAGCGCGTTCCAACCGCTGGGCCAGTACAGCGGCGCGGTGCATGCGGCGGTGTTCATGAACAACCAGGGCGAATTGCTGCTGGGCCGTGAAGACATCGGCCGGCATAACGCCCTCGACAAGCTGATCGGTGCGCTGATCCGCCAAAAGATTCCGACCGACGGCGGCCTGGCGATTGTTACCAGTCGCTGCAGCCTCGAACTGATCCAGAAAGTCTTGCGTGCGGGCATCCAGACCCTGGTCAGCCTGTCGTCGCCCACCGGCCTGGCCCTGCAATGGGCTCGCCGGCACAACCTCAATCTCATCCACCTGCCGCAGAAAAGTGCGCCGCGGGTCTATAGCCCTGCGATGGAGAATCAAGCGTGAGTAATCATCATCAAGCCGACGACAAACCCACCCCGCGCTACAAGCCCTATAAAGGCCCGGCGGGTGGTTGGGGCGCACTGATCAGCGTGGCGCAAGCCTGGCTGACCAGCGACAACGCGCTGAAAAACATCCGCATGATGCTCAAGACCAACCAGAACGGCGGCTTCGACTGCCCGGGCTGCGCCTGGGGCGACTCGCCGGAAAGCGGCATGGTCAAGTTCTGCGAGAACGGCGCCAAGGCGGTCAACTGGGAAGCCACCAAGCGCCGGGTCGACGCGGCATTCTTCGCCAAGCACAGCGTCAGCGCGCTGCTGGAGCAGAGCGACTACTGGCTTGAGTATCAGGGCCGCCTGACCGAGCCGATGAGCTACGACGCCGAAACCGACCGTTACAAACCCATCAGCTGGGAATCGGCTTTCGACTTGATCGGCAAGCACCTCAATGCACTGCCAAACCCGGACATGGCCGAGTTCTATACCTCGGGCCGGGCCAGCAACGAAGCGGCTTACCTGTATCAACTGTTTGTGCGCGCCTACGGCACCAACAACTTCCCGGATTGCTCGAACATGTGCCACGAAGCCAGCGGCGTCGCCCTGGCGCAAAGCGTGGGCGTGGGCAAAGGCACCGTGACCTTCGATGACTTCGAGCATGCGGACGCGATTTTCGTCTGGGGCCAGAACCCCGGCACCAACCACCCACGCATGCTGGAGCCACTGCGCGAAGCGGTAAAACGCGGCGCCCAGGTGGTGTGCATCAACCCGCTGAAAGAGCGTGGCCTGGAACGCTTCCAGCACCCGCAACACCCGCTGGAAATGCTCACCAACGGCGACAAGCCAACCAACACCGCCTACTTCCGCCCGGCGCTGGGAGGCGACATGGCCATCCTGCGGGGCATGGCCAAGTTCCTGCTGCTGTGGGAACGCCAGGCCCAGGCCGAAGGCAAGGAGGCCGTGTTCGACCACGACTTCCTCAACGAACACACCGCCAACGTGCTGGATTACCTGGGCAAGATCGACGACACCTCATGGGATGAAATCGTCGAGCAGTCCGGCCTGACCCTGGTAGAGATCGAGCAAGCGGCGCGCATGTACGCCAAAGGCAAGAACGTGATCATGTGCTGGGCGATGGGCATCACCCAGCATCGCCACTCGGTGCCGACCATCCAGGAAATCGCCAACCTGATGCTGCTGCGCGGCAACATCGGCCGCCCGGGCGCGGGCCTGTGCCCGGTGCGTGGCCACAGTAACGTGCAGGGCGACCGCACCATGGGCATCAACGAACGCCCGCCGGTGGCGTTCCTCGATGCCCTGGAGCGTCGTTTCCAGTTCCAGGTGCCGCGCGATAACGGCCACAACGTGGTGGAAGCGATTCACGCCATGCTCGAAGGCCGCTCCAAGGTATTTATCGGCCTGGGCGGCAACTTCGCCCAAGCCACCCCGGACAGCCCACGCACCTTTGAAGCACTGCGCAATTGCGACCTGACCGTACAGATCAGCACCAAGCTCAACCGCAGCCACCTGATGCATGGCAAGGACGCGCTGATCCTGCCATGCCTGGGCCGCACCGACATCGACATCCAGGCCGAAGGCCCGCAAGCCGTGACCGTTGAAGACTCGTTCAGCATGGTCCACGCCTCCAACGGCCAACTGCAGCCGCTGTCGAAACAGATGAAATCCGAGCCTGCGATTCTAGCGGGCATTGCCGCCGCCACCCTGGGCAGCAAGCCGGTGGACTGGAACTGGCTGGTGGCCGATTACGACCGTATTCGCGACCTGATCGCCGACACCATTCCGGGCTTCAAGGACTTCAACGAGCGCCTGAAAAACCCGGGCGGTTTCTACCTGGGCAACTCGGCTGGCGCTCGTCGCTGGAACACCCCGTCGGGCCGCGCCAACTTCCGCCCGAACATCCTGCCCAAGGACCTGGTGCACGAACGCACCCGCAACACCGGGCAATTGCCGGACCTGATCATGCAGTCGATGCGCTCCCACGATCAGTACAACACCACCATCTATGGCCTGGACGACCGCTATCGCGGGGTCAAGGGCCAGCGGGATGTGTTGTTCGTCAACGAAGCCGACATCATCCGCCTAGGCTTCAAGCCGGGGCAGAAGGCTGACCTCGTGTCGATCTGGGACGACGGCCGTGAGCGTCGGGTGAAAGGCTTTACCTTGCTGGCATTTGATATTCCGGCGGGGCAGGCTGCGGCTTATTACCCGGAAGTGAATCCGCTGGTGCCGCTGGAAAGCACGGGGGATGGCAGCCATACGCCAACGTCGAAGTTTGTAGCGATCCGCCTGGAAGCAGCGAGTGCAACCGGCTTGATCATGGCGAAGTCGGCCTAAGCGACACCTCGCCACAGACAGCACCCGAGTTTCTTACGGGCACAAAAAAGGCCGCTTTTGCATAAAAGCGGCCGTTCCGAAGTAACTAAAGACTCGCAAAACTCACTTAAGTTCCTCATACAAAACAGTAACTTAGAGAATTGTATACAACCCATACCACTGGTCGGGTTTCGATTGTCACCGTCTCGATACAACCTCAGGATCGCGCCGTCATCCTCTTGAGGTTCCTCTATGAAGTTCTCCTCGATTCTCTTGTTGTCCCTTGGCCTGGTCAGTGGCGCAGCCATGGCCGGTGGCACCACCGAAGCCGGTGTGGGCGGCGCATTGGGCGGGGTTCTAGGTTCTGTCGTAGGTCAGCAGTTGGGCGGTAACACCGGCTCGGCGATTGGTGCAGCACTCGGCGGCGCGGGCGGCAGTGCGGTCGGCGCAGACAAGCGCAGCCGCGGTGAAGCAGCCATTGGCGGCGCATTGGGCGCGGCCGGCGGCAACGTGGTGGGTCGCAGTGTCGGCGGCAGCACCGGCAGCCTGATCGGCGCAGCAGCCGGCGGTGGCGCCGGTGGTGCACTGGGCAACTACATGGGCAACAAGAGCGATGACGATGATCGTCGTTACCGTGGGCGCGATAACCGCCGTTATGACCGCGATGACCATCGCGGGCGCGGCCATGCTTATGGGCATCGCAAAAACAAGCATCACTATCGCCACCACCGGTAACACGCGAATCGAAAGAACAACGCGGGTTTAATGTGGGAGCGGCGGTGCGCCGCTCCCACATTTGATTTTCATTGCTTCGCAGATCGTATTCAGATCACCAATCGCTGTAACGCCTCGCGCAACATCCCCGGGATCGTCACCGGCTGGTTCGACGCCCGATCCACAAACACATGCACAAACCTCCCCGCAGCACAGGCATCTTCTTCTCCCGCCTTGAACACCGCCAACTCATACTGCACCGAACTGTTGCCCAACTTGCCCACCCGCAGGCCGATCTCGATGCGGTCCGGAAAGGCAATCGAGGCGAAGTAGTCGCACGCCGAACTCACCACAAACCCAACCACTTCGCCGTCATGAATATCCAACCCGCCCTGCTCGATCAGATAGGTATTCACCGCGGTGTCGAAGAAGCTGTAGTAGGTGACGTTATTCACATGGCCATATACATCGTTGTCGTGCCAGCGCGTGATGATCGGCTGGAAGTGGCGGTAATCGGCGCGTTGTGGCATGGCGTTGGTCATCGGTAAAACCCGGGCAGGAGGAGGCTCTCTTGATACTGGGTTCAAGCACTACCCGCAAGCCTAGGTTGGGCTTTGCTCAATCGTTTGCTGGACGCACGCCATACGCTTGAGCGCTTGATCCGTCTCGGCCGATTGCTGCAGGCACTGGCGATAGGCGGTGATATAGGTCTCGACTGCAGCGCTGGCCTGCTGCGGCGTGACCCGCGCCAGATACTCCACGAACGAACGCCGGCCGATCTGGAAGTGTTGGTAATCCAGCGGAAAATCCCAATAACCACCCCAGGTCAAAAAGCCGTGTTCGGCGAACAGGTCAATCACCTCTTCTGCCCGGCCAGGGCGCGCCGGCTTGCCGGGGCGGGCATCCAGGCGGTTAACGGCAGTCGCGGTACTTGCCCTGGGCTCAACAGTGGCCTGGCCGGTGAATTCACCTCGCGGGTTACGCCCGAACAAAACGAATGGGTTTTGCAGAGGGTTAAGGTCAATTGCGGCGCCATAGGCGTGCAGCGACCACCCCGAAGCGCCACTGACCTGGCGCCCATTAAAACCACTGGTATTGTTGCGGGCCATCGAGACCTTGTCGTTGCCTCGATAGGTTTCCAGCCTGACCGCCTGATGCACCGGGAACCGACGTTGCAGCAACTGCCTGAAGATCTCCTCCACATGGGGTGCGATGGCATCCAGCACCACGAGCTGCCCGTTGTTATGCAGCACTCCGCCAAAGTCCACATAGCTGAACGTCACCCGCGCCAGGCGTGCGCAGGGCAATGGATTGGCGGCGGTGATGGTGTTGCGAAGCTGCATCTGCCGACAGTCATTCACGCTCAACGGGATGACCGAGGCCAGCGTGCCTTGTGCGACCAGCAACCCGGCGAACAGCAAGACGCCGGGGACAACACCACGAGAAAAACCAAAAGCCATGGGCAATTCCTTTGCAGAAGAAGTGAAGCGTCAAACCTTCTCACCTGCGGGCACGGTCCGGCTGTCGGCGGCGTCTGCCACTGGAAGGGAAAGCGCGACCTTCCAGACCGGAAATCAGAGTGCCTCCAACCCTGCCTCCGCCCATTCACGAACCTCTGCATAGGGATACTCCTCCAGTACCGCGAAACCTGGAATCCCTCGTGCCTTCAGCTTGGTAAACAACGGCACGCTGAGACCGCATAAAAACCGTGTCAGCCGCTCCGCGCTTGGCAAGTCGCCGCTGTACTCATGGTGGCTGTGGATAAATTCACCGCACAGCGCGAGAAAGTTTTTATCCACAAGCGGCGGCAAGCTCGGCGGCGCCGGCAAGTGGGCGACGTTACCGTGGCACACCGAGCAGTGCCCGCACTGCCGGGGCGCGTTTTCATCGCCGAAATAGTGCGCCAGGCGGTAACCCAGGCACTCCTGTGTCGCGAACAGATCCAGCATGGCGTGAATTCGCGCCACCTCCGTCACCTCATGCTGCTTGAAGCCTGTGTATAACTCCGTGCTCAGCGCCTGTGGATCGAAGTCGGTATTCAGCAGGGCGTAAACCTCGGTCATCTGCCGGCTTTCCATCTCGATCAGGCCTTGTTCCTGAAAGTAATCCAGGGCCTTCACCACCCGGTTGCGCTCGGCCTGGTGCTGTTGATACAGCGCGTCGAAGTCCACCGTCGCCCAGGTTTTCGCCCGTTTGCAGACCTGGATAATCGCTGCGACAAACTGCTGCCGCTCGCCGGTAAAACGCGCCAGCAATGCCTCTGGTTCAATCAAATACTTGAAGCGGTATTCGGCATAAAACGCGTAGCGCGGCGCGATCACAGCCTTGAGTTCAAGCTGCACGAGCAAGGTCTTCAGCGGTAGTTCACGGATGTTGCTGTGGTCCGACAGTGAGCGGAGCATAAACTCCCACTGTCCATCGGCACGGACCGCCTGTATTTCCTCCAGGACTCGGCGAATACCTTCCTGTTCCGGCGTATCGCCGTACACAAAGTTTTCCAGGATATTCAGGCTGTCGCGGTTGGCCAGAACCAGACACTCAGACGGCTGCCCGTCACGCCCGGCACGGCCGATTTCCTGGCTGTAGTTCTCGATGGATTTGGGCAGGTCGAAGTGCACCACGTTGCGGATATCGCTTTTGTCGATGCCCATGCCGAAGGCAATGGTGGCGACGATGCAGTTGGATTGACCGCCCATGAATCGCTTCTGAATGGCCTCCCGCTTATCGTGAGCCAGGCCCGCGTGATAAGCCTCGGCCTGGATTCCATTGCGATTCAAATGCTCGGCAATCTGCTCCGCGGTTTTTTGCAGCGTGACGTAGACGATGCTTGGCTGATTGGCTCGCTCCTGCATCCACGTCACCAGCCGTCGTCGCTTGTCCTGGCCACTGACGGGCTCAACCAGCAGGTTGAGGTTGGAGCGGTAGAAGCCGGTGGTGATCACATCGTCAGGGGCAATGGCGAACTTGGCCTGCATGTCGGCGATCACCTTGGGCGTCGCCGTGGCGGTCAGCAGCAGCGCCTGGGAGATGCGGAACTGGCGTTGGTAATCCGGCAGCTTCAGGTAGTCCGGGCGAAAGTTATGGCCCCATTCGGAAATGCAGTGAGCCTCATCCACCACCAGCAGCGAGATCGGCACGCTTTGCAGGAAGTTGCGAAAGCGCTCGTTCTTCAAGCGCTCCACGGAAACCATCAGGATCTTCAGCTCGCCCGAACGCGCCCGGGCCATGACGTCATTGGCATCATCGCGGCTCTGGGCCGAGTCGATGCTGCCCGCCGAGATACCGTGGCGCTGCAGGAAACCCAACTGGTCCTGCATCAGCGCCAGCAACGGCGACACCACCAGCGTCAGGTGCGGCAGCAACACGGCGGAAAGTTGATAACACAGGGACTTGCCGGAACCGGTGGGAAAAATCGCCGCCGCCGAACGGCCGGCCAGCACGGCACTGACCACCGCCTCCTGGCCCAAACGAAACTGTGGATAACCAAAGACCTGTTGGAGGGTGTTGTGCATAAGCTGTCACTCCATTGACCGCTGAACGAGCCCAAAACATAGACCAGCGCATTCAGCGAATCGAGAAAGGTCGCAAGGAAAAAAGAGTCTGGATGATACACAGCCTGGGAAGTGGAGTAGGCACCCGTAAGAATCGTTCCAACCTTACGCGGGACGCATCTCGAAACTCATTGCGCTACAATCAACCTTCGCACCGAGAGGACGCTGTCATGGCCGAACTGACGTTTGAGCAAAAGCAGGATCACTACGACAAGATCCGTCGTTCCAACTACCTGGCCAGCCTGCGCCTGGAAGGGTTCGACACCCAGCCCGCCGACGTCGACAAACCCCTGCCGACCCGCGAAGCCGTCCTCGCCAAGTACCGCAACACCCCACGCTGATGCTCGACAAATATGGCGTGGGCCAGGACCCGTACTGCTACCCCGGTAGCAGCGTCCTGCGTAACCGCCTCGATTTGTTCGACGAAGAACGCCTGCACCAGGCCGAGCGGGAACTGTCTGAAATCGCTGTCGGCAGCCTTCCGCTGTATCCCCCGCCCTACGACCTGGAACGCCTGCAATACATCCACCGCACCCTGTTCGCAGACATTTACGAATGGGCCGGGGAACTGCGTACGGTCAACATCCAGAAAGGCGACACGCTGTTCTGCACACCGGAGCGTATCCCGCCTGAGGCGAGCAAGATCATCCAGCACATGGCGCAGGCGAACTGGTTTGTCGGGGTGACGCAGGCGGAGTTGGTGACGCAAATTGCCGAGGCCTATGGCGACCTCAACGTGATCCACCCGTTTCGCGAAGGGAATGGCCGGGCGCAGCGGATTCTGTTCGAGCAGATCATCGTGAATGCCGGGTTTTCAGTGAACTGGTGGCTGGTGAAGAACGCAGCGTGGATACCGGCGAACATCGATGCGGTGGCGTGTGATTATCGGGGGTTGGAGGCGATTTTCGAGCGGTGTATCAGCACCCCGCGCTAGCCCCGATCGCTCCCTACGCTCCGCGTGGGAATGCCGCCAGGGACGCTCCGCGTCCCGTCATCCGCGCACGACCCAAGCCATGAACACTGGTGACGCGGAGCGTCACGGAATGCATTCCCACGCGGAGCGTGGGAACGATCAGTACATCACCAACGCCCTGTACCTGCTCGTCCAGGACGGTTGCGATCTACTGGAAGCCGCCCAAACCGGCATGATGCAACTCACCACCACCGACGCCGTAAAGCGAACGCCATCTGAGCAGTCGCAGAGCTAGAAATGTGGGAGCTGGCTTGCCTGCGATAGCGGAGTGTCAGACAACACCTTTACCACTGAAACACCGCCATCGCGGGCAAGCCCGGCTCCCACATTTGACCTGTTTCGTTTGAAGGATCACGGTTCGATCGATAAAGTCAGTCGCCCTGCCCACTCACGCGTAACCACCATGAACCTGGCCCCCAACTTTCCTGAAGACTTTGCCATGCAACAGCTCTTGCAACTGCTGCATGAAGAAATTGGCCTGCCTGAACATAAGACGCTGCGCCTTGAAACGGCCATCAACCTGGACCTGGGTTGCGACGGCGCCGAAGCCAATCAATTGATGGAAGCGCTGGAGCAAGGCTTCGCTGTCGACTTGAACGACTACGACGCTTATCGTTACTTCCAACCTCCCGTATTCGACGTCTTCCTGAAACACCGTGCCAAAGGCCGCGGCGACAAAATCCCGCTGACCATCGGCATGCTATACCTCGCGATCAAGACCCAACGCTGGGACACCCAAACCCTGGAAAACCTGAGCGAACACAAACCCCAAACACGCTGAAGATCAACTGTGGGAGCCGGGCTTGCCCGCGATGAGGCCCGGACAGTCAGCACACCTATAAGCCAATACACCGCAGCCTTCAAAAAATAACAAGGACCTTACATGGACGTACTAATGGGCCTGCTGGCCGCCCTGCTCTGGGGCGGCACGGACTTCCTCGTGGGCCTCAACGCCCGAGCTGTCGGCGTCAAACGCGCGGTGTACTTCGGCCAGGCGCTGGGCTTCCTGATCATGACCCTGCTGCTGGTCATATTCCCGGCCTTCCTCGTCAAATCCCTCGCGGCGCCTTTGAGTGTCTGGCTCCTGGGAGCCGCAGCAGCCCTGCTGACCGTCTCCGGCGCCCTTGCGCTGTCCAAGGCCTTCTCGCTGGGCAAAGCGGCCATTGTCGCGCCGCTGGTGACGTCCTACGGTGTCGTGACTACTTTGCTGTCATGGGCCAGCGGCGAACACATCAGCCTGATCCAACTCGGCTGCATCGCTCTCTGCGTAATTGGCGTGATCCTGTCCAGCATTCACAAGGACAATGGCGTCCCTCACAACAGTTCCAGCCGCTCAATCGCCTACGCGATGCTCGCAGCGTTGCTCTACGGCACAAGCTTTTGGGTGCAGGGCCGCTACACCCTGCCGACGCTTGGCCCGGTCACGATGCTTTGGCTTGGGTATTTGGTTGGCCTGTGCGTCCTGGTGTTGATGGTGCTTAAGATCAAAGACGGCCTGAAAATCCCACCGCTGAAAAACTGCGCAACGCTGACCAGCGCGAGCCTGATGAACCTGGGTGGGTTCTCGGCGTTCTCGTGGGGCGCAATGGCGGGGTCGGTTTCCGTGGTGACGGTGATCAGCACCCTGTCCGGTGGGATCGCCGCGATTCTGGGGTTTGTGTTTTTCAAGGAGCGGCTGTCAGCGGTGCAAGTGACCGGTGTGGTGCTGGTGTTAGTGGGAGCCGTGGTTCTGCACCTCGTCGACTGATCCTTCGCCCACAAAAAAGCCGCCCACTAGGGGCGGCTTTTTCACAACGGCCGAATCTTACAACTTCGGACCCGCAGCCTTGATCGCATCGCTCACTTCAAACTTCTTGAAGTTCTCGATGAACAGACCCGCCAGCGCTTTCGCCGCTTCATCGTAGGCAGCCTTGTCAGCCCAAGTGTTACGTGGGTTCAACAGGCCAGTCTCGACGCCCGGTACAGCCAATGGCACGTCCAGGTTGATGGTGTCCAGGTGCTCGGTCTCGGCACCAATCAACGCACCGCTCTGGATCGCTGCAATCACGCCACGGGTGGTCGGGATGTTGAAGCGCTTGCCAACGCCGTAGCCGCCGCCGGTCCAGCCGGTGTTGACCAGGTAGACCTTGGAGCCGAAGCCGCGCACGCGCTTGATCAGCAGTTCTGCGTATTCACCAGCCGGGCGTGGGAAGAATGGCGCGCCGAAGCAGGTGGAGAAGGTCGACTTGATGCCGCCGCCCGAACCCATTTCGGTCGAGCCCACCAGAGCGGTGTAGCCGGACAGGAAGTGGTAGGCCGCTTGTTCTTCGCTGAGGATCGACACGGGCGGCAGTACGCCGGTCAGGTCGCAGGTCAGGAAGATCACAGCGTTTGGCTCGCCACCGAGGTTTTTCTCGGAACGCTTGGCCACGTGCTCCAGCGGGTAGGCGGCGCGGCTGTTCTGGGTCAGGCTGACGTTGGTGTAGTCGGCGTGCTTGGCATCGTCGATCACCACGTTTTCGAGCACGGTGCCGTGCTTGATGGCTTTCCAGATCACCGGCTCGTTCTTCTCGGACAGGTCGATGCACTTGGCATAGCAACCGCCTTCGATGTTGAACACCACACCTTCGCCCCAGCCGTGTTCGTCGTCGCCGATCAGGTAGCGGCTTTCGTCGGCGGACAGGGTGGTTTTACCGGTGCCCGACAGACCGAAGAACAGGGTCACGTCGCCGGCTTCGCCGATGTTGGCTGCGCAGTGCATCGGCAGCACGTCGGAGGCCGGCAGCAGGAAGTTCTGCACCGAGAACATGGCTTTTTTCATTTCACCGGCATAACGCATGCCGGCGATCAGGACTTTTTTCTGGGCGAAGTTGAGGATCACGCAACCGTCGGAGTTGGTGCCGTCACGCTCTGGCACGCACTCGAAGTTGGCCACGTTGAGCACTTGCCACTCGTCACGACCGGCCGGGTTGTACTGGGCCGGGTTGATGAACAGGCAACGACCGAACAGGTTCTGCCAGGCAGTCTGGGTGGTCATTTTCACGGCCAGGTAGTGGTCTTCTGCAGCCCCTACGTGAACGTGGGAAACGAAATGCTCTTGCGCGTTGTTGAATGCCTCGACGCGAGCCCACAGGGCATCGAACTTGTCGGCCGGGAACTTGCGGTTGATCGGGCCCCAGGCAATGGCAGCCTGGGTGGAAGGCTCTTCAACGATGAAGCGGTCGACTGGCGAACGGCCGGTACGGTGACCGGTTTCTACGACCAGCGCACCGGTATCGGCAAGCACGCCTTCACCGCGCTGCAGGGCTTCTTTGACCAGATCGTCAACACTCAGATCGGTGTATACGGCGTTATTGGCTTGCGTCATGAGGTTCCCCGTCGGCCAGTGGCCGAGTGCTCCAAACGTTTTGTAGTAGAAAGTTGCGCACTACTACCGCGAAAAAAGTGGGCCGGATTATGCCAGAAAAGCCCAAAAAGAGTAGGGCCCTCCGGTCAGAACGGCGGAAATCCGGCGTTTGTCAGGTGATTTACCTGTGCTTAAACGTTTTAGTGGCGGGTGCCTGAAGGGGTATCTACGCCCGCGCCGGCGAATAATTGAGCAATATCGGCAGCGTCGAACAGGTAGCGCTGGTTGCAGAACTGGCAGTCGATCTCGATGTTGCCACCGTGTTCCACCACCAGGTCCTGCGCATCTTCCAGGCCCAGGCTGACCAGGGCAGTTGCCGAGCGCTCGCGGGAGCAGCTGCAGTGGAAGCGCAGGGACTGCACGTCGAACAGGCGCACGGCCTCTTCGTGGTAGAGGCGGTGCAGGATGGTTTCGTTATCCAGGCCCAGCAACTCTTCGGCTTTCAGGGTGCCGGCCAGGGCGGTGATGTGGGCCCAGCTGTCGGCGCGGTCTTCTTCGTCCTTGATGCGGTCGGCCGGCAGTTGTTGCAGCAGCAGGCCACGGGCGCGCTTGCCGTCGGCGTTGAGCCAGAAGCGGGTGCCCACTTGCTGGGACATCACGAAATAATTGGTGAAGCAGTCGGACAGGGTTTCGCCGTCGAGGTCGACGATACCCTGGTAACGCTGGCCTACCGTCGGGTCGACGGTCAGGGCCAGCACGCCGTCTGGCATCAGGTCAGCCAGGGTCGCATCGGCGGCGATGCGGTCCGCGTCGTAGCGGGCCAACCCACGGATTTCGCGCTCGCTGGAGCATTCGATCATCAGCAGCGGGATCGGGCCTTCGGAACGGGCCTGCAGGATCAGCAAGCCATCGAACTTCAGGGTGCCCACCAGCAGCGAGGCAGCCGCCATCAGTTCGCCGAGCAATTGCGCGACCGGCTCCGGATAGGGGTGCTTGGCGAGGACTTCGGCATAGCTGCGCTCCAGGGCGACCAGTTCGCCGCGGGCGTCGCTGTCGTCGAAGATGAAGCGTTGGGTGAAGTCGGTATCCGGTAGATCAGTCATAGGTCTGGGTATCTGAATTGATGACAAAAAGATGACAAGGTTTATAGAATTACACGCTTTAGCACCGTTTTGGTGCGGCCTTCTGTGGGAAAACGAAGCGCTTTAAAGCAAAGAGGAAACAGTTTATGAACAATCCGGGTTTGTTCCAAGCCAGGTGGGACCTCGGGCGATTGGCCCTGTGTAATTTACTCGCTGTGGGGCTGTTGTGTTTCTGGCTCTGGCCGGCGGGCCAGGCGCTCTGCACGGTTTTCGACGAGTGGCTGTTTCATCTGCTCAATGACCCGCTGGCAAGCAGCTCGGCGTGGCTGCATGTGTGGGCGGTGGCCAGTTTGCGGCCGTTTGACGCGGTGGTCGGGGTGATTCTGCTGACGCTGTTGGTCCGTGGCGACTGGGTGTTCAAGGCGATTGAAGTGCGCCAGGCGTTTTTCGGCTTCCTGGGCATTTTGCTGCTGTTGCTGTTTATCCGCATGCTGTTTTCCAAGCTGGCGGCGCAAATGGGCTGGCAACACCATAGCCCGTCGATGGTGATCAGCGGCGCGATTCAGATGAGCGACTATTTCCCGGGCCTGGAGAAGACATGGGAGTTGAAGGACCGCTCCAGCCAGAGCTTCCCGGGGGATCATGCATCGGTATTGCTGATCTGGGGGATGTTCATGACCGTGTTTGCCAAGCGGATCGGGCAGGTGCTGGTGATCTGGGGCTTGGCGCTGCTGTTCATGATGCCGCGGCTGGTGGCCGGTGCGCATTGGGGGCAGGACGATTATATCGGTGGGGTGTTGCTGGCGCTGTTGGCGTTGGGCTGGGGTTACTACACGCCCTTTGCAGCGAAGGTTTCGCGGGGGCTGGTGCGAGTGACGAGCCCGGTGTTTGAGTTGTTTCGGCGAGTACCGCTGGTTAATCGCTTGAGCGTGATTCGCAGCGTTTGAGTTGAAATAGCAGGAGCCGACCTGGCTCCTGCGGTCTGCCGATTAATCATCATTGCCACTGCCGCGAAACTTGAACAGGTCGCGCCGCTGCTTCTTGCTTGGCTTGCCGTCGGTGGTCATGCCCAGGGAGCCGGCCTTGCGCATGGCCGCCGCGTTTTCGCGCTTGGCGATGCTGGCTTCGGTCTCGGTATACAACGCCTGCGCCTCGGGAGCGCCCCTTCGCACAATTGAAAGGGCCTGGACTACGACGGTTCGCTCATCAAACCCGGCACGGATCTGAAACTCATCGCCGACGCGTGGCTCCTTGCCGGGCTTGCAACGCTCGCCGCGCCAATGCACCTTGCCACTCTCGATCGCCGCCTTGGCCAAGGCACGGGTCTTGAAGAAACGCGCCGCCCACAACCACTTGTCCAAACGGACTTTTTCTTCCTCTTCCTGCTTCTGAACCACTTGAATTCCTCGCTCTGAAAAATGTCGCAACTTTACCGTTGAAACCCTTCAACGCATAAACCCTTGAGCTCACCTAAGATACGCCAGGTAGCATCCTGTTTTCGCGAGGTTAACGTGTGACCGACTTTCCCATTTCACTGACCTCGCCCAAACAAGCCTGTGCGGGCTGCCAGCAAAGTGAGCCGCTGGGCTTTGAGTTCGCCTTTGCGTATCAGCCTATCGTGGACCTGCGTGACCAGTCGGTCTTTGCCCATGAAGCCTTGGTGCGCGGCGTGAATGGTGAGGGCGCGATGTCGGTGCTGGATCAGGTCAACGACAGCAATCGCTACCGTTTCGACCAGCAATGCCGCACCCGCGCGATCGCCACCGCTTCGACACTCAACATGCAGACGCACCTTTCAATCAACTTCATGCCCAATGCGGTCTATCGACCAGAACTGTGCATCCGCAGCACCCTGGAGGCGGCCCGCGCGCATAATTTTCCGTTGGATCGGCTGATTTTCGAGACCCTGGAAAGCGAGCATGTAGATAACTATCGCCATTTGACGAATATTCTGCGTGAATACCGCGAATTCGGCTTCAAGACCGCCATCGACGATTTCGGGGCGGGCTATTCGGGGCTGAATCTGCTGGCCGATTTCCAACCTGACCTGATCAAACTCGACATGGCGCTGATCCGCGATGTCGACCGTGATCGTGTCCGTCAGGTGATCGTCCGGGGGATTGTCACAATCTGTGAGCAGTTGGGCGTTACTGTCATCGCCGAGGGCATCGAAAGTGCCGGCGAGCGGGACTTTCTCGCCGACTGTGGAATATTTCTGATGCAGGGCTACTGGTTCGCCAAGCCTGCATTCAAAGCCCTGGCCGAGGTATCACCCGCCGCTTGGGCGAATTAATTGCCGGTTATTCATATTGAAGACATTTGACCATTTGACCGTTGTGGGTCTGCGTGAGTGGGTGGCACTTCCCGACTTGGGAGTGGCAGGCCTGCGCGCCAAGATCGACACCGGCGCCAGTACCTCAAGCCTGCATGCCACCGAGATCGAGCCATTTGAGCGCGACGGTGCAAAGTGGGTGCGCTTCACCGCGCACCTGGGCAGCGTGGTGCAACTGCGTCACCGGCGCTGCGAAGCACCGCTGGTGGCGATGAAAACCATTAAAAGCTCCAACGGCCAGGCCCAGGTGCGGTATGTGATCAGCACCACCCTGGCCCTGGGCGATCGGGTATGGCGGGTGGAATTCACCCTCGCCTGCCGCAAGGCCATGCGTTACCGCCTGTTGCTGGGCTCCAAGGCCCTGATTGACGGCCAACTGGTGGTCAGTCCCGGCGTCAAATACGTTCAAGACAAGCCGGTGTTCCCGGTCTCTACTACCTCTGCCACAGGTGCTGCATGAAGATCGCTGTGCTGTCGCGTAACCCGCGTCTGTATTCCACCCGTCGCCTGGTCGAGGCCGGCACCGAACGTGGCCATGAGATGGTGGTGATCGATACGTTGCGCGCCTATATGAACATTGCCAGTCATAAGCCGCAGATCCACTACCGGGGCAAACCGCTGGAAGGCTTCGATGCGGTGATCCCGCGTATCGGTGCTTCCGTGACGTTCTATGGCTGCGCGGTACTGCGCCAGTTTGAAATGATGGGGGTGTCTCCCCTCAATGAATCGGTGGCTATCGCCCGTTCGCGGGACAAGCTGCGCTCGCTGCAGTTGCTATCGCGCCGTGGCATTGGCTTGCCGGTCACCGGCTTTGCGCACTCCCCGGATGACATTCCCGACCTGATCGAGATGGTCAACGGCGCGCCGCTGGTGATCAAGGTGCTGGAAGGCACCCAGGGCATCGGCGTGGTGCTGTGTGAAACCGCGACTGCGGCCGAGTCGGTGATCGAGGCGTTCATGGGCCTCAAGCAGAACATCATGGTGCAGGAGTACATCAAGGAAGCCGGCGGTGCGGATATCCGCTGCTTCGTGGTGGGCGACAAGGTGATTGCCGCGATGAAGCGCCAGGCCAAGCCGGGTGAGTTTCGGTCCAACCTGCACCGTGGCGGCAGTGCCAGCCTGATCAAGATCACCCCGGAAGAACGCATGACCGCACTGCGGGCAGCCAAGGTCATGGGGTTGAGCGTGGCGGGTGTGGATATATTGCGCTCCAACCACGGGCCGCTGGTGATGGAGGTGAACTCGTCACCGGGCCTGGAAGGAATTGAGACCACCACCGGCAAGGATGTGGCGGGGATCATCATTCAGCATCTGGAGAAGAGTGGTGGGCCGAATATGACCAGGACCAAAGGCAAAGGTTGAGGACACCCAACCTGTAAAGCACCGCAAAACCAGTGTGGGAGCGGGCTTGCTCGCGAAGGCGGTGGATCAGTCGACATTTCTATGGACTGACCCACCGCCTTCGCGAGCAAGCCCGCTCCCACATTTAGACCGCGTCCCTGGGCAACATCAGCCCCAACGGCAAGCGCACTCGCGCTTCCAGGCCGCCATCCGGCCGGTTGCGCAATTCGACATTGCCGCCATGCATCGAAGCAATCCGCCGCACAATCGCCAGCCCCAGGCCCGTGCCTTTGCCACCCCGGGCACGGTCGCCGCGGGTGAACGGGTTGAAGATACCTTCCAGTTCCGCCGGATCGATACCGGCCCCACGGTCCATGACACTCAGCACCACGTAAGGCGCACTGGTATCCCCGGAAACGTAGGCTGCTACTTCCACATCGGAACCAGCGTGATGCAGCGCGTTACCAATCAGGTTATTCAGCAGGCGCTTCATCGAAACCCGACGCAACGCGAACGGCTGGATCGGCTCCAGGCGCATGCGCACCTGCTCGCCATTCTGGTTGTAAGGCGCCACCACCTCGCGAACCAGGTCCGTCAGGTCGACCTCTTCCACCACCTCGTCCCGGCCATCGCGGATAAACGCCAGGAACTGGTCGAGAATCGCGTCCATGTCCTCGATGTCTCGAACCATGTCGTCGGTAAGGTCGGTGTGGTTACCCATCAGTTCCAGGGAAAGCCGCAGACGCGTCAGCGGCGTGCGCAGGTCATGGGACACCCCCGCCAGCATCAGCTCGCGCTCGCGCCCCGCCTGTTCGACATCCTCGGCCATCTGGTTGAACGCGCTGTACACCTCGGTCATTTCACTCGGCGTATCGCTGATGGGCAGGCGCACACTGCGGCCCTGGCCCAGCTGGCGTGCGGCAAACACCAGGCGCTTGAGCGGCTGATTGAGCTGGCGCACGAAAATCCAGGCAGACGCGGTGGAAAGCAAGCCAATCGCCAGGAACCAGCCCAGCACGTTCCAGATCTTCTGCCCCCGCAACGGATGCGGATACAGCGGCACTTTCAGCCAGTCCTCCCCCAGGCTCGGCGCTCGCACCCACAGCGCCGGCGACACATGCATGCGCAGCCGCACCTCGGTGTCTTCACCCAGTTCGGCCTGCATCTGGCGCTGGTAGATTTCGCTATAGGGCCAATGTTGCTCGCCCTCGGGCACGCCCGCGCCCGCGACCCGGACCAGGGTAGCGGCCTTGGCGATCTTCTCGCGGTTCTCGGGGTCTGCGGCCCAATAGGCGCGCAAGGTCAGCGCGACACCGTGGCTGTACTGCCGGTCCACCAGCACGTCTTCGTTCATCAACAGATAAACCAGTGTCAGGGCCTTGGAAAACAGTACGACGATGAGCACCAGCCAAAGGGTGCGTGAGAAGAAACTCTGCGGGAACCACAACGGGGTTTTCATAAAAGACAGCTGGACACCTTGCAGGAGCGAGCCAAGCTCGCAGAATTGCAAACGCCGGGCAACCGGCTGACTCTTATCGAGTCATCACCGGCACGCCCGCCTCTGCAAATCATCGGTCACTTGGTTGCAGTGCCATCCGGCACAAACACGTAACCCACACCCCACACCGTCTGGATATAACGCGGCTTGGATGGATCGGGCTCGATCATCCGGCGCAGACGGGAGATCTGTACGTCGATGGAGCGTTCCAGGGCGTCCCACTCGCGGCCACGGGCCAGGTTCATCAGCTTGTCGCGGGTCAGCGGCTGGCGAGCGTTCATCACCAGTGCCTTGAGCACGGCGAATTCGCCGGTGGTCAGCATGTGCACTTCATCGCCACGCTTGAGCTCACGGGTGGCCAGCGACAGCTCGTAGTCACCGAAGGTCACGCTTTCGTCTTCGCTGCCTGGGGCACCCGGTACCGGGGCGGCCTGGCGACGCAGTACGGCCTTGACACGTGCCATCAGCTCGTCCGGGTTGAACGGCTTGGCCAGGTAATCGTCGGCGCCCAGTTCCAGGCCCTTGATGCGGCTCAGCTCATCGCCCTTGGCGGTCAGCATGATGATCGGGATCTGATTGTTGGCGCCGCGCAGGCGTTTGCAGGCGGTCAGGCCGTCTTCGCCGGGCAGCATCAGGTCCAGCACCACCAGGTTGAAGACTTCACGTCCCAACAGGCGGTCCATCTGTTCGGTGTTTGGCACCGCGCGGGCACGGTAGCCCTTGGAGTTGAAGAAACGCTCCAGCAGGCTGCTCAGCCCCGGATCGTCATCAACGATGAGAATTTTTTCGCCTTCAGCAGTTTGTGCAGTGCTGCTCATTAGATGCTCCTCTTATCTCGGCGCGCATTATGGCGTAGCTGCCGTTATACGCACCGTGTGCATTGTTAGCAGATTTTTCCTCTACCGCCAGCGAACCCGCGCCCTACAACCTTGGCGGCAATCCCCCCAAGGGCAGAACGCTGGTTATAATGCGGCGCCTTTGTGCAGGGCAACGTCAGTTCGTTACCGTTTACTGCCAGGGGATTTTTTTCACCCGCTTGTAGTGATTTTTTCGATTTCGAGGGTCAATAGGCTGCCTCTTGACCCAGGCAGCGGCGCCAGACGGGCCGCTCAACCAGCCTCGCGAGCCTTGTTTTCCGGGCCTGCGAGCCTGCTTTCAGAATTTCAGGTGGTTTTATGGACAGCATCAACAGCCGCATCGCCGAGGAACTCGGCGTACGCCCACAACAGGTCGAAGCGGCCGTCGCTCTACTGGATGAAGGCTCCACAGTGCCCTTCATCGCCCGTTACCGTAAAGAAGTCACCGGCAGCCTCGATGATATCCAGTTGCGGCATCTGGAAGAGCGCCTGCGCTACCTGCGAGAACTCGACGAACGGCGTATCAGCATCCTCGCCAGCATTGAAGAGCAAGGCAAGCTGACCCCGCAGCTGGAACGCGACATCAAGCTCGCCGACACCAAGACCCGCCTCGAAGACTTGTACCTCCCGTACAAGCAGAAGCGCCGCACCAAGGGCCAGATCGCCCTGGAAGCCGGCCTCGGCGAGCTGGCCGACGGTCTGTTCAACGACCCGTCCCTGGCCCCGGAAACCGAAGCTGCACGCTTTGTCGATGCCGAAAAAGGCGTGGCCGACGTCAAGGCCGCCCTCGAAGGCGCCAAGTACATCCTCATGGAGCGCTTCGCCGAAGACGCCAACCTGCTGGAAAAACTGCGCAACTACCTGAAGCAGGAAGCCACCCTCAGTGCCCGCGTAATCGCCGGCAAGGAAGAGGAAGGCGCCAAGTTCCGCGATTACTTCGAACACGACGAGCCGCTGAAAAGCATGCCGTCCCACCGTGCACTGGCGATTTTCCGCGGCCGCAACGAAGGCATCCTGAGCTCCGCGCTGAAAGTCGGCGACGAGCTGCCAGGCACCATGCACCCGTGCGAAGGCATGATCGGTCAACAGTTCGGCATCCAGAATCAGAATCGTCCTGCGGACAAGTGGCTCAGTGAAGTCGTGCGCTGGACCTGGAAGGTCAAGCTCTACACCCACCTGGAAACCGACCTGCTGGGCGAGTTGCGCGACGGCGCCGAAACCGAAGCCATCAGCGTATTCGCCCACAACCTGCACGACCTGCTGCTGGCCGCACCCGCCGGCCCACGCGCGACCCTGGGCCTCGACCCGGGCCTGCGCACCGGCTGCAAGGTTGCCGTGGTCGACGCCACCGGCAAGCTGCTGGATCACGCCACGGTTTACCCCCACGTGCCGCACAACAAGTGGGACCAGACCATCGCCATCCTGGCCGCCCTGTGCGCCAAGCACTCGGTGGACCTGATTGCCATCGGCAACGGCACCGCCAGCCGTGAAACCGACAAGCTGGCCGCCGAGCTGATCAAAAAATACCCAGGCATGCAGATGACCAAGGTGATGGTCTCCGAGGCCGGCGCTTCGGTGTACTCCGCGTCTGAACTGGCTTCCAAGGAATTCCCGGACCTCGACGTGTCGATCCGTGGCGCCGTGTCCATCGCTCGCCGCCTGCAGGACCCACTGGCCGAGCTGGTGAAGATCGATCCGAAATCCATCGGCGTCGGCCAGTACCAGCACGACGTGTCGCAGCTGAAACTGGCTCGCGGCCTGGACGCCGTGGTTGAAGACTGCGTGAACGCCGTGGGCGTGGACGTAAACACCGCTTCAGTTGCGCTGCTGGCCCGCATCTCCGGCCTCAACGCCACCCTGGCGCAGAACATCGTGACCCACCGCGACGAAAACGGTGCGTTCAAGACCCGTGCAGCGCTGAAAAAAGTCGCACGCCTTGGCGAAAAAACCTTCGAGCAAGCCGCCGGCTTCCTGCGCGTCATGAACGGTGACAACCCGCTGGATTCCTCGGCTGTCCACCCGGAAGCCTACCCGCTGGTACAACGCATCGCCGCTGAAACCGACCGCGACATCCGCTCGCTGATCGGCGACGCCGCGTTCCTCAAGCGCCTGGACCCGAAGAAGTACACCGACGAAACCTTCGGCGTGCCGACCATCACCGACATCCTGCAAGAGCTGGAAAAACCTGGCCGCGACCCGCGTCCCGAGTTCAAGACCGCCGAATTCCAGGAAGGCGTCGAAGACCTCAAGGACCTGCAACTGGGGATGATCCTCGAAGGCGTGGTGACCAACGTGACCAACTTCGGCGCGTTTGTGGATATCGGCGTGCATCAGGACGGTTTGGTGCACATCTCTGCGCTTTCGGAGAAGTTCATCAAGGACCCGCGTGAAGCGGTGAAAGCCGGTGATGTGGTCAAGGTCAAGGTCATGGAAGTCGACATCCCGCGCAAACGCGTCGGCCTGTCGATGCGCATGAGCGACACCCCGGGCGAGAAAATCGACGGTGCCCGCGGCGCACGCCCGGGCTCGGCGCCACGCCAGTCCCAAGGCGCCGCCCCCCGCAAGGAAACCGCTGCGCCAGCCCCGGCCAACAACGCCATGGCTTCGCTGTTCGCCAACGCCAAACAACTGAAGAAACGTTAATGGAACTGCCAGCCGGCTTGACCCACAGCGCTTTCAGCGAACTCATTGGCTGCCGCCTGCAGCGCCTGGAAACCGGTGTTGCCAAGGTGGCCTTGACCCTGGAACCGCAGTTGCGCAACCGCGCTGGCAAGCTCCATGGCGGGGCGATCTTCAGCCTGGTGGACATTGCCATGGGGCTGGCGTGTTCCAGCTCCCATGGTTTCGACCAGCAGAGCGCGACCATCGAATGCAAGATCAACTACATCCGCGCCGTTTCCGACGGCGATGTGCTGTGCACCGCCCGGGTGATTCACCCGGGCCGGCGCACGCTGGTGGTCGAGGCGGACGTGTACCAGGACGAAAAACTGGTCGCAAAAGCACAAGGCACCTTCGCTGTCCTATAGCTCCCTGTCATCGATTTGAGTTAATTTCGGCGCTTCGAAAGTTGCGCCGAACTTTTCCTCGTGCGCGATAGCCAGATTCAGGGACGAGGGCGGCTCTTTCAGAGTGGGTCAATCCGGCTCAAAAACCAGGCGATAACGCCAGTTTCCACTTCACCCTTGTAGACCGTCCTGACCACCCCCATATTGGGGCGACTGACGCGTGAAGGAATCCAACTTGAGCGAACTTCTCAACCGCCGCCTGGCCCTGCTCGGCAAGCACGAACACCTCTCTTTGCTCGAGCAATGCCTGCACGGCATCGAGCGCGAATGCCTGCGCGTCACCGGTGAAGGCCGACTGGCACAAACGCCGCATCCCGAGGCCCTGGGCGCTGCACTGACCCACGAACAGATCACCACCGACTATTCCGAGTCGCTGCTTGAATTCATCACGCCGGCGTTGCCCAACCCGGCCGATACCCTGAGCAGCCTCGACAAGATCCACCGTTTTGCCTACAGCAAGCTCGGCAGCGAGTACCTGTGGAGTCCATCGATGCCGTGCCCGTTGCCGGCCGAGGAAGATATTCCGATTGCCTACTACGGCACCTCCAACATCGGACAGCTCAAGTACGTGTATCGCAAGGGCCTGGCCCTGCGGTACGGCAAGACCATGCAGTGCATCGCCGGGATCCACTACAACTTTTCCCTGCCGGAAGACCTCTGGCCGTTGCTCAAGGAAGCCGAAGGCTTCGTGGGCACCGACCGGGATTACCAGTCCACGGCCTATATCGCGCTGATCCGTAACTTCCGCCGCTACAGCTGGCTGCTGATGTACCTGTTCGGCGCCTCGCCGGCCCTGGACGCGGGTTTCCTGCGCGGTCGTTCGCACCAGCTCGAAGTGCTGGACGCCGACACCCTGTACCTGCCGTACGCCACCAGCCTGCGCATGAGCGACCTGGGTTACCAGAGCAACGCCCAGGCCGGCCTGACGCCGTGCTACAACGACCTGGCGAGCTACACCGACAGCCTGCGCGAAGCTGTGGCAACGCCCTACGCACCGTACGTCGAAGTCGGTACCCATAAGGACGGTGAGTGGGTTCAGCTCAACACCAACATCCTGCAGATCGAAAACGAGTACTACTCCAACATCCGGCCCAAGCGCGTGACCTACACCGGCGAACGGCCGATCCAGGCGCTGATGGCCCGTGGCATCCAGTACATTGAAGTGCGTTGCCTGGACATCAACCCGTTCCTGCCGATGGGCATCGACTTGCAAGAGTCGCGCTTCCTCGATGCGTTCCTGCTGTATTGCGCGCTGAATGACAGCCCGCTGTTCGCCGACAATGAGTGCGGCAACGCCACCTCCAACTTCCTCAGCGTGGTCAAGGAAGGCCGCCGTCCGGGCTTGCAATTGCAGCGCCGTGGCGAATCGGTGGACATGAAGGAATGGGCGGCAGAGCTGCTGGAGCAGATTGCTCCGCTGGCGGCGATGCTGGACCAGAGCCAGGGCATCAATGAACACAGCCAGGCGCTGGACGCGCAGCTGGCGAAGGTCAAGGATTCGTCCCTGACCCCGTCGGCCCAGGTGCTGGCGGCGATGAGCGAGCGTAAAGAGAGCTTTGCGCAGTTCTCGCTGCATCAGAGCCAGGTGCATGCGGAGTACTTCCGCAGCGAGCCGTTGAAGGCAGAGGAACAGGCACGCTTTGAAGAGCTGGCGCGCAGTTCGCTGGCGCAGCAGGCGGAGCTTGAGCAGAACGAAGTGGGTGATTTTGACGTGTTTGTCGGGTCGTACCAGGCGAGCATCCTCGCCATCAGCAACTAAAAGCCTGACACAGACCCCTGTGGGAGCGGGCTTGCTCGCGAAAGCGTTGTATCAGTCGATGTATTCGGTGACTGATTCACCGCTTTCGCGAGCAAGCCCGCTCCCACATTTGACCTATGCGCCTTCTAGCCTGGGGCGCGAGTTTCTCCTCATAAGCTAATTCGAAAATGTTATTTATTTTCGGATTCTTAGATCATTTAGTCTTCTCACACGCCGACCTCCGGCCGCCTGATGAGGACTTCCCCCTTGAAACTGCACTTCCCCCTTCGCCTCTTGGCGGCGTTGTCCCTGGCCGGTGCCAGCCTGTTTGCCCAGGCCGCCGACGTGACCATCGCTTACCAGACCACCGTTGACCCGGCGAAAGTCGCCCAGGCCGACGGCGCTTACGAAAAAGCCACCAACGCCAAGATCGACTGGCGCAAATTCGACAACGGTGCCGACATCATCGCCGCCATCGCTTCCGGTGACGTGCAGATCGGCTACCTCGGTTCCAGCCCGCTGACCGCTGCCGTGACCCGCAAGGTTCCGGTGGAAACCTTCCTGATCGCCACCCAGATCGGCGGGGCCGAGGCCCTGGTGGCCCGCAACGGTTCCGGGATCAATGGCCCGCAGGACCTGATCGGCAAGAAAGTCGCCGTGCCATTCGTTTCCACCGGCCACTACAGCCTGCTGGCCGCGTTGAAGCACTGGAACATCGACCCGTCCAAAGTGACCATCCTCAACCTCGCCCCGCCGGCCATCATCGCCGCCTGGAAACGTGGTGATATCGACGCCACCTACGTGTGGGACCCAGCGCTTGGCGTAGCCAAGGAAAACGGCAAGGTGCTGATCACGTCCGGCGAACTGGCCAAGTTCGGCGCGCCGACCTTCGATGCCTGGATCGTGCGTAAGGATTTCGCCGAGAAGCACCCGGAAATCGTCACGGCTTTTGCCAAGGTCACCCTGGATGCCTACGCCGCTTACCGCAAAGACCCACAAGCCTGGCTGGCTGACAAAGGCAACGTAGACAAACTGGTGAAGCTCTCCGGGGCCAAGGCCAGCGACATTCCGCTGCTGCTGCAAGGCAACGTCTACCCGCTGGCGGCTGACCAGGTCACCCTGCTCGGCGCACCGACCACCAAGGCTGTCACCGATACCGCCGCGTTCCTCAAGGAACAAGGCAAGGTCGACGCCGTACTGCCGGACTACGCCCCGTACGTCAGCCCGAAGTTCATCACTAACTGATACCAGGAGTTAACCGCGATGGCCTTGCTACAACTGGAGCGCATCAGCGCACAGTACCCAGGCAGCCCGGAGCCAGTACTGGCAGATATTTCCCTGAGCCTTGGGCCCCAGCAATTGCTGGTGGCCCTCGGCCCTTCCGGCAGTGGCAAGACTTCGCTGTTGAACCTGATTGCCGGCTTTGTCGAACCCAGCGCCGGGCGCATCACCCTTGACGGTGTGCCGGTAAAAGGACCGAGCGCCGAACGCGGCGTGGTGTTCCAGGACGACGCCCTGCTGCCCTGGCAGGACGTGCTGGCCAACGTCGGCTTCGGCCTGGAGTTGGCAGGCGTGCCCAAGGACCAGCGGGAAATCCGCGCCCGGGAAATGCTCGCCCTGGTGGACCTCGCCGGTTTCGACAGCCGTCGTATCTGGCAACTCTCCGGTGGCCAGAAGCAACGTGTCGGCCTGGCCCGTGCATTGGCTGCCGACCCCCGCGTACTGCTGATGGACGAACCCTTCGGCGCCCTCGATGCCTTCACCCGCGAACAGATGCAGGAGCTGTTGCTGCAAGTCTGGCGGCGCACGGCCAAACCGGTATTCCTGATTACCCACGACATCGAAGAAGCGGTGTTCCTCGCCACGGATTTGATTCTGCTGGCGCCCAACCCCGGCCAGATCGTCGAGCGCCTGAGCCTGGACTTCGGCCAGCGCTACGCCGCCGGTGAGTCGGCACGCGCGATCAAGTCCGACCCGCGCTTTATCGAAACCCGCGAACACGTGCTGGGCAAGGTGTTCTCCCAACGGCAGGTGTCCGCATGAGCAGTTACGAATTACCGGCCACGGCCACCAAGCCGGCGAGCAAACCCGTCGTGCCCGTACGCCGCAGCCTGAGCACCCGCTGGATCAGCGTGCTGACCCTGGTGACCCTGGTTGCCATCTGGTGGGCCGTGACCGCCAGCGGGCTGATCGAGCCGCTGTTCCTGCCACCGCCTTCGGCCGTGCTGCAAAAAGGCTGGCTGCTGGCGACCACCGGCTATATGGATTCCACCCTGTGGCAGCACCTGGGCGCGAGCCTCAAGCGCATCGGCCTGGGCCTCGGCTTTGCCGTGCTGACCGCCGTGCCGGTGGGGATTGCCATCGGTTCCAACCGCATCGCCCGGGGCATTCTCGACCCGCTGATCGAGTTCTACCGGCCGATTCCACCACTGGCCTACCTGCCGCTGATCGTGATCTGGTGCGGCATCGGCGAGCTGTCCAAAGTACTGCTGATCTACCTGGCGATTTTTGCGCCGATTGCCATCGCGACCGCCACCGGCGTACGTACCGTCGACCCGGCCAAACTGCGCGCCGCGCAGTCGTTGGGCGCTACCCGGGCACAACTGATCCGCCATGTGATCCTGCCGAGCGCCCTGCCCGACATCCTCACCGGCGTGCGGATTGGCCTGGGCGTGGGTTGGTCGACCCTGGTAGCCGCAGAATTGATCGCGGCCACCAGCGGCCTGGGCTTCATGGTGCAGTCCGCCGCGCAATTCCTGGTCACCGACGTGGTGGTGCTGGGGATTCTGGTGATCGCGCTGATCGCCTTCGCCATGGAAATGGGCTTGCGTGCCCTGCAGCGCAAATTGGTGCCGTGGCATGGCCAGGCACACTGAAAAATTTTCGACGAGAATCCCATGAGCAGCCTGACCGTAACACCTCTCAGCACCGCCCTTGGCGCCCAGATCAGTGGCGTCGACATCACCCAACCGCTGAACATTGAAGACCGCGACGCCATCGAACAGGCGCTGCTCAAGCATTCGGTACTGTTCTTCCGCAACCAGCCGATCAACCCGCAGCAACAGGCGCGGTTCGCGGCGAATTTCGGCGACCTGCACATTCACCCGATCTACCCCAACGTGCCGGAGCAGCCAGAAGTGCTGATCCTCGACACCGCCGTGACCGACGTGCGCGACAACGCCATCTGGCACACCGATGTGACCTTCCTGCCCACCCCGGCCCTCGGTGCGGTACTGAGCGCCAAGCTGCTGCCGGAGTTTGGTGGCGATACGTTGTGGGCCAGCGGGATTGCCGCGTATGAGGCGTTGTCCGAGCCGTTCAAGAAGCTGTTGGACGGTTTGACGGCAACCCATGACTTCACCCGCTCCTTCCCGCTGGAGCGTTACGGCAACACGCCGGAAGATTTGGCGCGCTGGGAAGAAGCCCGGCGCAAGAACCCGCCGCTGTCTCATCCGGTGATTCGTACCCACCCGGTGAGCGGGCGTAAGTCGCTGTTCGTCAGCGAGGGGTTCACCAGCAAGATCAACGAACTGGAGCCGGCGGAAAGCGACGTGGTGTTGAAGCTGCTGTTTGCCCATGCAACACGGCCGGAATTCACCATTCGCTGGCGTTGGCAGGAAAATGACGTGGCGTTCTGGGATAACCGCGTGACCCAGCATTACGCGGTGGATGATTACCGGCCGCAGCGGCGGGTGATGCATCGGGCGACGATTCTTGGAGATGTGCCGTTCTAGCAGGCACACCACAAATCAAATGTGGGAGCGGGCTTGCTCGCGAAAGCGGTGAATCAGTCGACATATCCAGTGACTGACACTCCGCTTTCGCGAGCAAGCCCGCTCCCACATTGGGTAGAGGTTGATGCCGGAATCGGGCTCTACCGCTTATTCAGCCGTAGACGGCTTCTCCCACAGGTTAATCCCGCCTTCCTGGGCAAACCGATCAATCTCCGCCAGTTCCTGCGCGCTGAAGCTCAGGTTCTGCAACGCACCGACGTTTTCAATGATCTGCTCCGGCCGGCTCGCGCCGATCAGGGCGCTGGTGACCCGCGGATCACGCAACGTCCACGCCAACGCCATCTGCGCCAGGCTCTGGCCACGGCGCTTGGCAATTTCATTCAGCGCGCGGGCGTGGGCGATGTTGGCCTCGGACAAGTGCTTGGCCTGCAACGAACCACCCCCCGGACGATTGACCCGCGCATCCGCCGGTACGCCGTTGAGGTATTTGTCGGTCAGCAGGCCCTGGGCCAATGGCGTGAACGCGATCACCCCGGCACCGAGTTCTTCGGTGACGTCCAGCAGGTCTTTTTCCACCCAGCGGTTGAGCAGGTTGTAGGCCGGCTGGTGGATCAGCAGCGGGACTTTCCACTCCTGGAGCAGCGCCGCAATTTCCCGGGTTTTCACGCCGGAGTAGGACGAGATCCCGATGTACAACGCCTTGCCCTGTTGCACGGCGGTGGCCAGTGCGCTGGCGGTTTCTTCCAGCGGGGTGTCGGCATCAAAACGGTGGGAGTAGAAGATGTCCACGTAGTCGACGCCCAGGCGTTGCAGGCTCTGGTCGAGGCTCGCCAAGACGTACTTGCGCGAACCGCCGCCCTGGCCATAAGGGCCCGGCCACATGTCCCAGCCCGCCTTGCTGGAGATGATCAGTTCATCGCGGTAATGCTTGAAGTCTTCCCGCAGCAAACGACCGAAGTTGATCTCGGCGCTGCCGTATGGAGGGCCGTAGTTGTTGGCCAGGTCGAAGTGGTTGATACCCAGGTCGAACGCGGTGCGCAGCAAGGCGCGCTGGGTGTCGATCGGGGTGCTGTCGCCAAAGTTGTGCCACAGCCCCAGGGACAGTGCCGGCAGCACCAGTCCGCTGCGACCTACGCGGCGGTAAGGAATAGATTCATAGCGGTTTTCGGCAGCAATGTAAGTCATCGAATCCTCTCTTGGACTTGGGGCAAATAAGGCCCGGGAATAAGCATATTCCCGGGCCTTTTAAGCAGCTGAATCGCTTAAGTCTGCCTATCCCTTTTACAGCAAAGTCCTACCAGAGTGGAACGACGTAGCTTACATAGAAGCGGTTTTCATCTTGCACCGTGGCACCGGTGATATCCGGGCTGGCGTGGGCATTTCGCCAGGTCACGCCCAGGCCTTTGAGGGTGCCGGTGGGCACCTGGTAAGCCACGGTGACGTTACGTTCCCATTCGCTCGTAGTGCCTTGGGTGGTGCGGATGTCATCGCCGTGTGCGTAGGACGTGGCGAAGGTCAGGCCGTTAAGGCCGAGTTTGCCGAAGTCATATTTGTACTGCGCCAGCCAGGTGCGCTCGCCGGCATGCTGGAATTTGTTCAGTTGCATGTTGGTGAGTGCCGGGGTGTCGGCGCCCGAGCCCGGGCCCTGGTTGCTGGCACCGCTGTTCAGGCCGGAATCCAGGTACGGGAAGTCGCTGTCGCCGCTGTTTTTCTGGATGCCCAGGCCGACGGTATGGCCGTCCAGGCTGTAGCTTTCCAACAGGCTGACGGTGGACTGGTTGATGCGGCCCTTGGAGGTGCCATCGCCGTAGAGACCCGCAGCCGAATAGTCTTTGTCGCCCGCGGCGTTTTCACCCACACCCAGGCTGCGGTACAGGCGCACGTCGGTGTCGATCGCGCCGACAGGCAAGGCGTCATGGCGCTTGGCACCGAGGAAGAACTGCTGGTAGTAATCCTCAAGGTTGGAGTACCACAGGCTGACGGTGGTGTCCGGCAAACCTTTGTAGTCCGCGCCGCCGTAGAGGAAGCGATCGCTCTCTTTGGTGCCGCCGGCGGTGATCATGCCCTGGTCGCCGGTTTCGTTGCGGATCTTGGTCTTGAGGATGTCACCGGCGGTAAAGATGAAGTCGGTCAAGTCCTTGGAAACCAACTGCACGCCGGTGTTGGTCTGCTGGTACAGGCGGCCGTCGGTGTTGGCCAGCACCGGGTTGTTGCCGTACAGCGTACCGACGCGCAATTCATCCTGGGCGAAGCGCATCTTGAAGGTCGGGCTGAGCACGCCGAACTGGTCGGCCGACTTGCCGTTATCCAGCGGGAACATGCTGCCGGGGTAGCGGCCCTGGTGATCCTTGTCATTGAGGTCGCCGCCGGAGTCCAGTTTCAAACCGTAGAACGCCTGCAGGTCCAGGCCAAAGCCCACCGGCCCATCGGTGTAGCCGGACTTGAAGTTGAACTCAAAACCCTGGCCCCAATCACGGATGCTGTGGGCCTTGTTATTGCTGTTCACCACATCGCGCCCCTGCTGATTGAGGTAGCGGTTGAGCAGGGTCACGTCGGCGTGGCTGTCATCGATAAAATCGGCGTGGGCGGACAGCATAAAGCTCGCCATGGCGGCACCCACCATGGGGCTTAATAACGTCTTCATTGGTACCGGTCTCCGTCACTGTTCTGAAATGAAAGCGTCAAACGCTTCACACAATTAGGCGATGGCCATGTGACAGTTCGGAGTCAAAACACCCTTTACCCGGATGAAATTAAATTTAAGAAACCCAGTAAAGACGCGGGTTAGCGGGCAGTGGCGAAGATTTCGGCGAGCCAATCGACGAACACCCGCACCCTCGGCGACATGTGTCGGTTTTGCGGGTAGAGCACCGAAACCGGCATGGGCGGCGGTGGTGTATCAATGAGGATTTCCTGCATAACGCCCTGGTTGATCAGCTCGGCGATGCGGTAGTGCGGGCACTGGATAATGCCCAGTCCGGCGACTGCGCTGGCGGCATAAATCTCTGCGCCGAACACCGACAGAGCCCCCTCGATCGTCACTTCCTGCACCTGGCCGTCGACCATGAATTCGAAGGGGAACAGCTTCGCGGTGGTGCGTGAAACATAGTTCACCGCACGGTGCTCGCCCAGGTCGGCGAGGCGCTTCGGCTCGCCGTATTTGCGCAGGTAGGCCGGGCTCGCGCAGGTCACCTGGCGCAGCGTCGCAACCCGGCGACCGATCAACGCCGAATCCCCCAGGGTGCCCGCCCGCAGCACACAATCCACGCCTTCGGCGATCAGGTCGACGAAGCGGTCCGCCTCGCTGATGGACAGCTCGATTTCCGGGTAGCGCGCCATGAATTGCGGCAGCGCCGGGATCACGAAGTACTTGGCCAGTGTGCCGTGCAAATCCACCCGCAGGCGGCCCTTGGGGGCCACCGAGCGGAAGGCCAGTTCCGCCTCTTCCAGCTCCGCCAGCAGTTGCACACAGCGCAGGTAATAGGCCTCGCCATCCAGCGTGGGGCGGACGCGGCGGGTGCTGCGCTCAAGCAACCGCGTGCCGAGCCAGGCCTCGAACTGGTTGAGGGTGTGGGTCAGGGTGGCGCGCGGCAGGTTCAGGTCATCGGCCGCCAGCGTGAAGCTGCTGCGTTCGTAAATCCTCACGAACACTTTCATCGCTTTGACCTGGTCCACGGCGCGTCTCCATTGTTGGCGATTCTTGAACAGTCAAGGCAACTCTGGCGCATTTATCGGCCTGGGTAAACATGTGAATCTGCTTCCACACCCAACCACTGCCCCAAGGAAACCAGATCATGACTACCCTAGTTGCTATCGTTACCGGCGCCTCACGCGGCATCGGCGCCGTGGTTGCCAGACAACTGGCTGCCGACGGTTATGCCGTCGCCATCAACTACGCCAACAGCGCCACCGAAGCGTCAAGGCTGGTAGTGGAGTTGCGCCAGGCCGGCCACCAAGCCATAGCGATCCAGGGCGACGTGGCCAGCGCCGCCGACGTCAAGCGCCTGTTCGACGAGACCGAAGCCCAGCTGGGCAAGGTTGATGTGCTGATCAACAACGCCGGGATTCTCAAGGTGCTGCCGCTGGCCCAACACAGCGATGAGCTCTACAACCAGAACTTCGACATCCATACCCGCGGCACCTTCAACGCCCTGCGTGAAGCCGCCACCCGCCTGAACGACGGCGGGCGCATCGTCAATTTCTCCAGCAGCACCGTCGGCCTCAACTTCCCCGGTTATGCGGTGTACATCGCCAGCAAGGCGGCGGTGGAATCCCTGACCCAGGTGTTCGCCAAGGAAATGCGCGGCCGGCGCATCACCGTCAACGCCGTTGCCCCGGGCCCGGTGGCGACCGAACTGTTCCTGCATGGCAAAAGCGAAGAGCAGATCCAGGGCCTGGCCAAGATGGCACCCCTGGAACGCCTGGGCCAACCGGAAGATATCGCCCGCGTGGTGGCGTTCCTGGTGAGCCCGGCCGGTGGTTGGGTGAACGGGCAAATCCTGCGGGCCAATGGTGGTTTGGTCTGAAGGCCACGCAGCACTCACTCTACGACGCACTAATATTGTGGCGAGGGAGCTTGCTCCCGCTGGAGTGCGCAGCGCTCCCATCTTTTTTGGGGCCGCTGCGCAGCCCAGCGGGAGCAAGCTCCCTCGCCACAGGTTTGGTGTTCATGGAAAATCAGCGGGTATCAGGAGACTTCAGATATGCACACCGCCCTCGTCATCACCGCCGGCCTGATCCTCCTCGCGCTGATGCTGTTCATCGGCCAAAAGCTGGGCGTCAGCCGGCACATTCTGGCCTACAGCTTTGTCGGGATCTGGCTGGTGGTGTCGGTGGTTAACGGCGCGGTAGGTGTGGTCACTGCCGGCCAGCCCCTGGTCTCGGAGCTGGTGATCGGCAGTGGGGTATTCGGTGCGCCGTTGGTGGCACTGGCCCTGTTTATCAGGACCTGAGCGTTAACGAACCAGGTGCAGGAACTGCATGTGCCGTTCGTACTGGTCGAGGATGTCGTTGATGATCTGCTCCTTGGTGTAGCCCACCAGATCGTAGTCCTGACTGCCCTCGCTCAAGTGCACTTCCGCCCGGTAGTAGCGGCGGTTGTTGAGCTGCTTGGAACCCATGCCGCCCCGTGCGAATGACGGGGTGAAATAGCCGCGCATCTGCACCTGATACACAAACGGGTGCTGCTCGCCGTGGCCGATCTCCAGGCTGACGCTGTCGTTGGCCGGGTCAGGCTGGGTGACCACGTTGAGGCCTTTTTCGACAAACACCGCCGTCACTTCTTCGATGGCCGGGCGCACCGTGGTCTCGAGGAAACGGTACACCTCATCCCGTGACGGGAAATGCACCGCCTGGCTCAGGCGCTGGCGCCAACCGCCCGTGCCCTTGCGTGAGCCCGATACCGGCGCGAGGGAATGCATCTGCGCAATCTGCTTCTGCGACTCAAGGTAGAACGCCTTGTGCAGCCCCCACATCATCAGCAGCAGGATCATCGAGAACGGCAGCGAGGTCAGCACCACGGCCGACTTGAGCGAGTCGATGCTGCCGGCAAACAGCAGCGCGCTGGTCACCAACGCGGTCATCGCGCCCCAGAACACCCGCAGCCACTTCGGCCCGTCTTCATCGGCGTTGCCGCCTTTGGCCGACAAGGTCGAGAGCACCACCGTGCCGGAGTCGGCCGAGGTGACGAAGAACACGAAGCTGATAAACACCGTGACCGCGATAACGGTCTTGCTCCACGGGTAGGTTTCCAGCAGCAGGTAGAGGCTCATCGACGGGTCATCAATGGCCGACTGTCCCAGCGCCGTGAGGCCGTGGTTGAGCACCTGGTCGATGGCGCTGTTGCCGAAGATCGACATCCACGCCAGGGTGAAGCCCAGCGGGATCAACAGCACGCCGAACACGAATTCACGGATGGTACGACCGCGGGAAATGCGCGCGATAAACAGGCCTACGAACGGCGACCATGCGATCCACCAGGCCCAATAGAACACGGTCCAGCCGCCCAGCCAGTCGCTCGGTTTGTCGTAGGCGTAGAGGTCGAAACTCTTGGTCGGCAAGGCGCCGAGGTAGTCGCCGATGTTCTGGATCAGGGTGTTGAGCAAGTGCTGGGTAGGGCCGGCGAACAACACGAACAGCAGCAGCGCGCAGGCCAGCAGCATGTTGATGTCGGACATCACCCGCACGCCCTTGTCGACGCCGGAGACCGCCACCAGGATCGCCGCACCCATCATCAAGGTGATGAGGCCGACCTGGATCCACTGGGTGTGGGCCACGCCGAACAGGTAATCGAGCCCTGAGTTGAGGTGCAACACGCCAAAGCCCATATCGGCGCCGAGGCCGAACACCGTGGCGATGATGCCGAAGCCGTCCACCGCATAACCGATGGGGCCGTTGATGCGCTTGCCGATCAGCGGATACAGCGCCGAGCGCAACGCCAGCGGCAGGTTATGCCGGTAGGCGAAGTACGCCAGGGCCATGCCGACGAAGGCGAACACGCCCCAGCCATGCAGGCCCCAGTGCAGAAACAGGATCTGCATGGCCTGGCGCGCCGCGTCACCGTTCAGGGCCTCGCCCTGGGGCGGTTGCACCAGGTGAGTCAGGGGTTCGGACACGCAGAAGAAAAACAGCGTGATGCTGATCCCGGCGGCGAACAGCATGCCGGCCCAGGACAGGTAACTGAATTCGGGCTCGTCGTGGTCGGCACCGAGTTTGATCTTGCCGTAGCCCGATAACGCGGTGACCACCACGAAGACCAGATACAGGGTCATCGCCAGCATGTAGTACCAGCCGACCGTGTTGGCCGCCCAGTTTTGTGCGGCCAGCAGCCAGGCGCCGGCTTGTTCGGGAATCGCGATGACGGTCAGGCCGAACAGCAGGATGAAGCTCGCGGCGAAGTAAAACACCGGCGGGTTCATGCGGACCAGACCGCTGGAAGGTGTGGACGATGCACTCATGTAGGGCGCACCTCAAGGGTATGGGATGTGGCTGTAAAAAACGGACTCAGCAAAGGTAAGCCTCCTGTTGTGAGCGGGCAGCGAACCACCGATTTAACTTGAACGAACAGTCAAGTTAAACATGGATAGGGGTTTGAGGACTAATCGCAGGGCTGAGTGGTAGGTGTTTCCTACACTAGCTCAAGGAAAGGTATGACGTATGGGGATGACGAAACGTTCAGCGATTGCTGAGTGAAATACGGCTCGAATTTGGGTAGTGCGCCTCAAATTTGGAATGCAGACAAAATGTGGGAGCGGGCTTGCTCGCGAATGCGGCGTGTCAGCCAACACTTCTGTCGACTGATACACCGCATTCGCGAGCAAGCCCGCTCCCACATTGGATCTGTGTGATCGTTAGAGAGGGCGCTGCTCTATTTCTGCGTCCCATCATCATGCTGCAGATTCGCCTGGGTCAGGTTCGCCCCCGCCGGCACACTGCGCGTCAGCCACACATTGCCGCCAATGGTCGAGCCCTTGCCGATCGTGATCCGCCCCAGGATCGTCGCCCCGGCATAGATCACCACATCATCCTCGACAATCGGATGCCGCGGATGGCCTTTCTGCAATTGCCCATCCTCATCCGCCGGGAAACGCTTGGCGCCCAATGTCACGGCCTGGTAGATCCGTACCCGCTCGCCGATGATCGCCGTCTCGCCAATCACCACACCCGTCCCGTGGTCGATAAAGAAGCTCGGGCCGATCTGCGCGCCCGGGTGAATATCAATCCCGGTCGCCGAATGCGCGATTTCCGCGCTGATGCGCGCCAGCAACGGCAAGCCTGCCCGATACAAGTGGTGCGCCAAGCGATGGTGAATCACCGCCAAGATCCCCGGGTAGCACAACAGCACTTCATCCACGCTGCGCGCCGCCGGGTCGCCGTGGTAGGCGGCGAGCACGTCGGTGTCCAACAGGCTGCGCAAGCCTGGCAACGCCAGGGCGAAATCCTGGATCAGGTGGATGGCATGGGCGTCGACTTCACTGTCATCCTGGCCACCTTGCCGCGCGGCATATCGCAGCTCCAGGCGCGCCTGGGCGAGCAATGCATTCAGCGCCACATCCAGGGTGTGGCCGACGTAGAAGTCTTCGCTTTCTTCACGCAGGTCCACCGGCCCCAGACGCATGGGGAACAGCGCACCACACAACGCCTCGAGAATCTGCGCCACGGCTTCCCGTGAAGGCAGCTCGCGCCCGCCCTGCTCGCCGCTGACCCGGCCGTTGCGGGTGCGCCACTGGTCCCGGGCGCTGCGCAGCTGGCTGACGATGGTCTGTAATTGCCAATGACTGGAACGCTCACTCACGGTCTTCACTCCTGACGAAATGCCCATCACTTTACGGCAAGGAACCTGAGCGTCCTTAAGAACCAATAGTGCAATGCTAATAACCCGCCGACATAAGCGATTGGCGGTTGCCGACACAAAAGTGCCTGCCTATAGTCCCAGCATCTCTGACCACCCGTGCGTAGCCATGATCAAACAACAGCTCGACCGCTTTAACCGTCTGGAACTGCTGGGCGGCGCCACCGCCCTGGAAAAACTCGAGCGGCTGTCGGCCTGGCTGGGGCGTGACGTCTACGTCAAACGCGACGACACCACGCCGCTGGCGATGGGCGGCAACAAGCTGCGCAAACTCGAATACCTCGCCGCCGATGCGCTGGCCCAGGGTGCCGACACCCTGGTGACCGCCGGCGCGATCCAGTCCAACCATGTACGCCAGACCGCTGCGCTGGCCGCCAAGCTGGGCCTGGGCTGCGTTGCCCTGCTGGAAAACCCGACGGGCACCGAAGACCCCAACTACCTGGCCAACGGCAACCGCCTGTTGCTGGAGCTGTTCGACGCCAAGGTCGAGTTGGTGGAGAACCTGGACAACGTCGACGACCAGCTCAACGCCCTCGCCGACCGCCTGCGCAGCAACGGCAAGAAGCCGTACCTGGTGCCCATCGGCGGCTCGAATGCCCTCGGCGCCCTGGGTTACGTGCGCGCCGGGCTGGAACTGGCCGGGCAGATTGAAGACAGCGGCATCCCGTTCTCCACCGTGGTCCTGGCCTCCGGCAGCGCCGGCACCCACAGCGGCCTGGCCCTGGCGCTGGCCGAAGTGCTGCCCGACTTGCAAGTGATTGGCATCACGGTGTCCCGTACCGACGAAGCCCAGCGCCCCAAGGTGCAGGGCCTGGCCGAACGTACCGCCGAACTGCTCGGCGTGCCGCTGCCGGACGCGTTCAAGGTGATCCTGTGGGATGAGTACTTCGCCCCCCGTTATGGCGAGCCGAGTGCCGGCACGCTGGCGGCGATCAAGCTGGTAGCCAGCCAGGAAGGCCTGCTGCTGGACCCGGTCTACACGGGCAAGGCCATGGCCGGGTTGCTGGATGGCATTGGACGCCAGCGCTTTGAAGAGGGGCCGATCATCTTCCTGCACACGGGTGGCGCACCGGCGTTGTTTGCTTATGATTCGAGCTTTTGATATTCCATAAAGAAATATCAAACTGATTTTATATTATTTTCAAGTCTTAAAAACCGGCTTTATAGTCGCGCCGTAGGCGAGCTTGATGGCGATACGCATGACTGGGCAGATCCAAAACACCGAGTTGATGCAATCGCGGGCAAGCCCGGCTCCCACACACGGCGCTTTTAAGGCAGGATACGACTACCGCGTCACCTGCATCGCTCAACATAAAAAACACAGGGGCTCTTCATGACTATTTCCGTATTCCGTCGCACGTTACTGGTTGGCACATTGGGGCTGGCGCTTGGCGCCGGGTGGCTCGGTCAGGCAGTTGCCGGCGAGCAGTTGGACAACATCAAGAAAGCCGGCGAAATCAAGATTGGCCTGGAAGGCACCTACCCGCCGTTCAGCTTCGTCGACGAAAGCGGCAAGCTCAGCGGTTTCGAGGTCGAGTTGTCCGAAGCGCTGGCCAAGAAGCTGGGCGTCAAGGTCAAGCTGCAAGCCACGCCGTGGGATGGCATCCTCGCCGCCCTGGAATCCAAGCGCCTGGACGCGGTCGTTAACCAGGTGACCATCTCCGATGCGCGCAAGGAAAAGTATGACTTCTCCAAGCCTTACACCGTTTCCGGGATCCAGGCGCTGACCCTGGCGAAGAACGTCGACACCATCAAGACCGCCGACGACCTGGCCGGGAAGAAAATCGGTGTGGGCCTGGGCACCAACTACGAACAATGGCTCAAGGAAAACCAACCGAAAGCCATCGTCAAAACCTACAACGATGACCCAACCAAGTTCCAGGACCTGCGCATCGGCCGTGTCGACGCCATCCTGATCGACCGCCTCGCCGCGCTGGAATACGCCAAGAAAGCCAAGGACACCGCCGCTGCAGGTGCTGCGTTCTCCCGTCAGGAAGCCGGTATTGCCCTGCGCAAAGGCGAGCCTGAACTGCTGGCCGCGGTGAACAAGGCTCTGGACGAACTGCGCGCCGACGGTACCTTGAAGAAGCTGTCCGAGAAGTACTTCAACGCTGACGTTACTCAATAATGGAAGCAGGTTTCCAACTCGCGCTGGACTCCGCGCCCTTTCTGCTCAAGGGCGCGTACTTCACGGTCATCCTTAGCCTCGGCGGGATGTTTTTCGGCTTGCTGCTGGGCTTCGGCCTGGCCTTGATGCGCCTGTCGCGCTTCAAGCTGTTGAGCTGGACCGCCCGCGTCTACGTGTCGTTCTTTCGCGGCACGCCCTTGCTGGTACAGCTGTTCCTGATCTACTACGGCTTGCCGCAAGTGGGCATCGAGCTGGATCCGATCCCGGCAGCCATGATCGGCTTCTCGCTGAACATGGCTGCTTATGCCTGTGAAATCCTGCGTGCCGCCATCGGTTCCATCGAGCGCGGCCAGTGGGAAGCTGCGGCCAGTATCGGCATGACCCGTGCGCAGACCCTGCGCCGGGCCATCCTGCCGCAGGCCATGCGCACGGCCTTGCCGCCGTTGGGCAACAGCTTTATTTCCCTAGTCAAGGACACCGCCCTGGCCGCCACCATCCAGGTGCCGGAGCTGTTCCGCCAGGCGCAATTGGTCTCGGCCCGTACCTTCGAAATTTTCACCATGTATCTGTCCGCCGCCTTGATCTACTGGATTCTTGCCAGCGTCCTGGCGCACGTGCAAAACCGCCTGGAAGCACGAGTCAACCGGCATGACCTGGAGTCTTGAAGCATGATCGTGGTTGAAAAACTGACCAAACAATTCAAGGGTCAGGTGGTGCTTAACGGGATCGACCTTGAGGTCAAGGAAGGCGAAGTCGTCGCCATCATCGGCCCCAGCGGTTCCGGCAAGACCACCTTGCTGCGCTGCCTGAATTTCCTCGAAGAACCCACCAGTGGCCGAATCAAGGTCGGTGAAATCGAGATCGACAGCAGCCGCCCGCTCAACCAACAGCAAAGCCTGGTGCGGCGCCTGCGCCAGCACGTGGGTTTTGTGTTCCAGAACTTCAACCTGTTCCCGCACCGCACGGCCCTGGAGAACGTCATCGAAGGCCCGATCGTGGTCAAGAAGATGCCCCGGACCGCCGCAGATGCCCTGGGCCGCAAGCTATTGGCCCGGGTCGGCCTGGCAGGCAAGGAAGACGCCTACCCACGCCGCCTCTCCGGTGGGCAGCAGCAACGGGTGGCCATTGCCCGGGCCCTGGCGATGGAGCCGGAGGTGATCCTGTTCGATGAGCCGACTTCGGCCCTGGACCCGGAGCTGGTAGGCGAAGTGCTTGCGACCATTCGCAGCCTCGCGGAAGAAAACCGCACCATGGTCATCGTGACCCACGAAATGAGTTTCGCCCGGGATGTGGCCAACCGGGTGATCTTCTTCGACAAGGGCGTCATTGTTGAACAAGGCGAAGCCAAGGCGCTGTTTGCCAACCCGAAAGAAGAACGTACCCGGCAGTTTCTCAGCAAGTTCATCAACAACTAACTTGCGCCGATTCATTGTAAGAAGCTTCGCTTTATAGAGTTGCCGAAAGGCAACTCGCCTCTTTAGTGTTTTTGGGGAAACACCCTTTATTCATTGGGTAAAAGTCACCCTGAAGCACGCACTTGCAGCGCCCTCCCAGTAAGACCCTTCTGAATATTCCATAACCCCCTGTTTGCCCCGCCCAGCCTCTTGACGCCAACTAACCAAGCCTCTTATCTAACGCCCAGAGGATTGGATCCATTCTGGTTTTTTATTAAATCGTTTCTTTCGGACTACGTCGCCTGCCCGCGCCTGATGTCCGGAACGATTGCTGCTGGCTGCACCAAGGAGATTATTTATGAAGCGTATTTCCACCCAGGCGCTGCTCACTGCCCCGACCTTGCCCCAGGCCCATCGAGAAGGCATCAATGCCCTCGCTGCGACAAACCTGCAGGTCGATATCGCGCCTTACTGCGGCATGGACGAGGGCGACCTGATCGAGTTGTTCTGGAACAACTGCTTTGCCGCCTCCCGGCGCATCACCGCCGGCAAGATCGGCATGCCCACCAGCCTGCGAGTGCCGGAGAGCTTTGTGCAAAATGGCCCGGCACGGATTCATTACCGGGTCATGCAGGTCGGCCACGGCCCGGCGCGCTCGGCCATCACCCGGGTGCAGGTCAAGACCGACTACCCCGGCGGCATGCCCTCGGCACTGAGCCTTGATGAAAACCAGAACCTGGCCGCCGTCAGCCTGCCCGAGACCATCCGTCGCCATGGCGTCAACAGCAGCCAGATCCGCCGTGGCGTGCCCCTGACCATCGAGCCGTACCTGAACATGGCGACCGATGACGAGATCACCCTGCGCTGGGGTGACGTGCGCCTGGACCTGCCGAGCATCCAGGCCGACGATGTGGGCAAGGCGGTGCAGGTGTGGGTGCCGTCGGCCATCATTGTCGAGGCCGGGGACGACCATCGCCTCGAAGTGACCTACTGCATTCTCGACCGGGTCGGCAACAATTCAAGCTGGGCGCCAGCCCGCATCCTGCGCATCGCCGCGCTCGCTCCCCAGGCCCCGACCAGCCCCGCCAGGGCCCCGCTGGCCTACCAACCCCGTCGCCCCGGCTCGCCCTGTGAACCGGGGTGACAGACCTTCTATGCATATTCCTAAAAGTTAGTTTATTAAAAAATTTAACACGCTTAGGGTATATGCACCGGACCACCGGACATTCCTGATTTTTTTATCTTTTCAACGGATGTGAGGTAGGTATGGTCAAAATTACCCCGGTGCGTAACGCCAGGGCATTGCGTGCAGCCAAGGAGCGGCGCTGATGTCTAACTTGGCACAAACACCCCCCCAGAGTGATCTGGACGTTGCCCCGCTGTTGTTGCCCGCCAAAGTGCTGCGCAACGACGCCGAGGCCCTGAGCGCCGCCCACGAGCTGGCACAGGCCGCGCGCCTGCAAGCGGCCAGGCGCGATCAGCAACGCAAACTGCCCTGGGCTGAAATCGAACACTTCACCCGCAGCGGCCTGGGCAGTATTTCCATTCCCCGTGAGTACGGCGGCCCGCAGGTGTCCTTCGTGACCCTGGCCGAGGTGTTCGCGATCATCAGCGCGGCCGACCCGGCGCTGGGGCAAATCCCGCAGAACCATTTCGGCATCCTGCACGTGCTGCAAGGTGCGGCCAGCGAGCGCCAGAAAAAGCAGCTGTTCCAGAGCGTGCTGGACGGCTGGCGCATCGGCAACGGCGGCCCGGAACGCGGTACCAAAAACACCCTGGACCTCAAGTCACGCATCACCGCCGAAGGTGACGGCTACGTCGTCAGTGGCCAGAAGTTCTACTCCACCGGCGCGCTGTTCGCCCATTGGGTGGCGGTCAAGGCCTTGAACGATGACGGCAAAGTCGTCATGGCGTTCGTGCGCCGTGGCACCGAAGGCCTGCGTATCGTCGATGACTGGTCAGGCTTTGGCCAACGCACCACCGCCAGCGGCACAGTGCTGCTGGATCAAGTGGCGGTGGACGCCGAACTGGTGGTGGAAACCTGGCGACTCGGCGAAACACCGGGCATCCAGGGTGCAGTCTCGCAATTGATCCAGGCGGCCATCGACGCCGGCATCGCCCGTGGCGCGATCGACGACACCATCAGCTTTGTACGCGAACGCTCGCGGCCATGGATCGACGCCAAGGTCGAACGGGCCAGCGATGACCTGTATGTGATCGCCGATATCGGCAAGCTGAAGATCGAACTGCACGCCGCTGAAGCCCTGCTGCGCAAGGCCGGCCAGGTACTGGACCAAGTCAGCGCCGCGCCGATCACCGCGCAGTCCGCCGCACGCGCCTCGATTGCCGTAGCCGAAGCCAAGGTGCTGACCACCGAGATTTCCCTGCTCGCCAGCGAAAAGCTGTTCGAGCTGGCCGGCAGCCGCGCGACCCTCGCCGAATTCAACCTCGACCGCCACTGGCGCAACGCCCGGGTGCACACCCTGCACGACCCGGTGCGCTGGAAGTACCACGCGGTGGGCGCCTATCACCTGAACGGCACTTTACCTGCCCGACATTCCTGGATTTAACCGACCAGACCTCTGGAGAATACGCATGACCCTTTCTCATCACGTCGCGGTTATTACCAGCGATGAACAAGCCCTCATTGTCGCCAGCGACCTGGCCGAAGACTTCCGCCGCGACAGCGCCTTGCGTGACCGTGAACGCCGCCTGCCCCTGCCTGAACTGGACGTGTTTTCCCGCTCCGGCCTGTGGGGCATCAGCGTACCCAAGGAGTTCGGTGGTGCCGGCGTTTCCAACGTCACCCTGGCCAAGGTCACGGCACTGATTGCCCAGGCGGATGCGTCCCTGGGGCAGATCCCGCAGAACCATTTTTATGCCCTCGAAGTGCTGCGGGTGAACGGCAGCCCGGCGCAGCAAAAACGCCTGTACGCCGAAGTGCTCGCCGGCCAGCGCTTCGGCAATGCCCTGGCAGAACTGGGCACCAAGACCGCCCACGACCGCATCACCAAGATCACCCGCGACGGTGACGGTTTCCGTATCACCGGCCGCAAGTTCTACTCGACCGGCGCGATCTACGCCCAACGTATTCCCACGTCCGTGGTGGACGAAAACGGTGTGCAGCAACTGGCCTTTGTCACCCGTGACAGCGAGGGCCTGAGCGTGATCGACGACTGGAGCGGCTTCGGCCAGCGCACCACCGGCAGCGGTTCGGTGGTGTTCGATAACGTGTGGGTCGCGGCCCAGGACGTGATCCCGTTCCAGAGTGCCTTCGAACGCCCGACCACTGTCGGCCCGCTGGCGCAGATCCTTCACGCCGCCATCGACACCGGCATTGCCCGCGCTGCCTATGAGGATGCGCTGCACTTCGTGCGCACCAAGACCCGGCCGTGGATCGACGCCACCAGCGACAAGGCCACCGAAGATCCGCTGACCCTGAAAAGCTTCGGCCACTTGAGCATCCGCCTGCACGCCACCGAAGCCCTGCTGGAACGCTCAGGCGAATTCCTCGACCGCGCCCAGGCCGACAGCAATGCCGACACCGTCGCGGCCGCATCCATCGCGGTCGCCGAAGTGCGCGCCCTCAGCACCGAGATTTCCCTGGCGGCCGGCAGCACCCTGTTCGAACTTGCCGGAAGCCAGGCGACCCTCGCCGAACACGGCCTGGACCGCCACTGGCGCAACGCCCGGGTGCACACCCTGCACGACCCGGTGCGCTGGAAGTACCACGCCGTGGGCAATTACTACCTCAACGATGAAAACCCGCCACTGCGGGGGACTATCTGATGACGAAGAAAAAGATCCTGCTCAATGCCTTCAACATGAACTGTATCGGGCACATCAACCACGGCCTGTGGACCCATCCACGGGACAACTCGACCCAGTACAAAACCATCGAGTACTGGACCGAACTGGCGCAGTTGCTGGAACGCGGACTGTTCGACGGGCTGTTCATCGCCGACATCGTCGGCGTGTATGACGTCTACCAGAACTCGGTGGACGTGCCGCTCAAGGAAGCGATCCAGCTGCCGGTCAACGACCCGTTGCTGCTGGTCTCGGCCATGGCGGCGGTGACCAAAAACCTTGGCTTCGGCCTGACCGCCAACCTCACCTACGAACCGCCGTATCTGTTCGCCCGGCGCATGTCGACCCTCGACCACCTGAGCCGTGGCCGGGTGGGCTGGAACATCGTCACCGGCTACCTCGACAGCGCCGCCAAGGCCATGGGCCTCACCGAGCAGGTCGAGCACGACCGGCGCTACGACCAGGCCGACGAATACCTGGAGGTGCTCTACAAACTCTGGGAAGGCAGCTGGGAAAACGACGCGGTGATCAACGATCCGCAGGCGCGGGTGTATGCCCAGCCGGAGAAGGTGCACAAGGTCGAGCACAAGGGCGAGTTCTATCAGGTGGAGGGTTATCACCTGTGCGAGCCGTCGCCGCAACGCACGCCGGTGCTGTTCCAGGCGGGCAGCTCCGACCGTGGGCTGCTGTTTGCCGGGCGCCACGCGGAGTGCGTGTTCATCAGCGGGCAGAACAAGGCCTCGACCAAGATCCAGGTGGACAAGGTGCGCGCCAGCGCCGTGGAAGCCGGGCGCAACCCGGACGATATCAAGGTGTTCATGGGCCTGAACGTGATTGTCGGCGCCACCGAAGAAGCTGCGTGGGCCAAGCACGCCGAGTACCTGAGCTACGCCAGTGCGGAAGCCGGCGTGGCGCATTTCTCGGCCTCTACGGCGATTGATTTTTCACAGTACGAAATCGACGAACCGATCCAGTACGTGAAGAGCAACGCCATCCAGTCCGCGACCAAGAACCTGCAGAACAATGACTGGACCCGGCGCAAGTTGCTTGAACAGCACGCTCTGGGCGGGCGCTACATCACCCTGGTGGGTTCGCCGGCACAGGTGGCGGATGAACTTGAATCATGGATCAGCGAAACCGGCCTGGATGGCTTCAACCTGACGCGCATCGTCACCCCGGAAAGCTACGTCGACTTTATCGAACTGGTGGTGCCGGAGCTGCAGCGCCGGGGCTCGTACAAGACCGCGTATGAGACCGGGACGTTGCGGGAGAAAGTCTTCCACCACTCGGCGCACCTGCCTGAACAACACACCGGCTCCACCTACCGCCACTGAACCAAAATGTGGGAGCGGGCTTGCTCGCGAAAGCGCTGTATCAGTCGCCGGATGCATTCACTGACACACCGCTTTCGCGAGCAAGCCCGCTCCCACAGTTGACCGAGTTGTTTGCACTCACACCTTATGACTGGAAATCCACTATGAAAAAAACACTGCTCAGCCACCCAGTCAAAGCACTGGCGCTCGCCCTCGGATTGTTCAGCTCGGCGGTATTCGCCGCTGACGCTCCCTTGAAAGTCGGCACCACCGCCGCCTTCGCCATTCCCCTGGAAGCCGCCGTCGAAGAGGCGGGCAAACAGGGTTTGAAAGTCGAACTGGTGGAATTCACCGACTGGATCGCACCCAACGTCAGCCTGGCAGCCGGCGATATCGACGTGAACTACTTCCAGCACATCCCGTTTTTGGAAAACGCCAAGGCCGCTGCAGGCTTTGACCTGGTGCCGTACGCGCCGGGCATCATCAACAACGTCGGGCTGTATTCGAAGAAGTACAAGAGCATCAACGACCTGCCCCAGGGCGCCAGCGTGGCGATTGCCAACGACCCGATCAACAGTGGTCGCGGCCTGCAACTGCTGGCCAAGGCCGGCTTGATCACGCTCAAGCCAGGCGTGGGCTACAAGGCCACTGAAGAAGACATCGTCACCAACCCGAAGAAGATCAAGATCCTGCAAGTGGAGGCCGTGCAACTGGTGCGCGCTTATGACGACGCCGACCTGGTGCAGGGCTACCCGGCGTATATCCGCCTGTCCAAGACCTTCGATGCCGAGTCAGCGCTGCTGTTCGACGGCCTCGACCACCCGGAATACGTGATCCAGTTCGTGGTCCAGCCCAAGAGCAAAACCGACCCGCGGGTGATCAAGTTCGTCGACATCTACCAGCACTCGCCGGTGGTGCGCGCCGCGTTGGATAAATCCCTTGGCAAGCTCTACCAAGTCGGCTGGGAAGATAAAAAATGACCGCCGCCCACTCTCAACTGCGCGACCTGGGCTTGCCGCCCAGGGACGCCGAGCAGACAGAACTGCACCCGGACCTGAACCGCGCGCACGTGCGCTTTATTAACCTGGGCAAGACCTATGACGGCCAATCCGTGCCCGCCCTGCAAGGCATCGACCTGGCGATCCAGCGCGGCGAAGTCTTCGGCATCATCGGCCGCAGCGGCGCCGGCAAGTCGTCGCTGATCCGCACCATCAACCGCCTGGAACAACCGAGCAGCGGCCGGGTATTGATTGACCAGGTGGACATCGGCGACTTCGACGAAGACCGCCTGGTCGCCCTGCGCCGACGCATCGGCATGATCTTCCAGCACTTCAACCTGATGTCGGCCAAGACTGTGTGGCAGAACGTCGAACTGCCGTTGAAAGTCGCAGGCGTGCCCAAGGAGCAGCGCGAGAAGAAGGTGCGTGAACTGCTGGAATTGGTCGGTTTGCAGGATAAGCACCAGGCTTACCCGGCCCAGCTGTCCGGCGGGCAGAAACAGCGGGTGGGCATCGCCCGCTCACTGGTGCATGACCCACAGATTCTGTTGTGCGACGAAGCCACTTCGGCGCTCGACCCTGAGACCACGCAATCCATCCTCGGCCTGCTGCGGGAGATCAACAAACGCCTGGGCCTGACCATCGTGCTGATCACCCACGAAATGGCCGTAATTCGCGAAATCTGCGACCGCGTGGTGGTGCTGGAACACGGCCATGTGGTCGAGCAAGGTCCGGTGTGGGAAGTGTTCGGCAACCCGCAGCATGAGGTCAGTAAAACCCTGCTGGCGCCGCTGCAACATGGCCTGCCTGAAGAGTTGCAAAGCCGCCTGCAGGCCAATCCGACCTCAAAGGACGCCGCCGTGGTGCTGCGCTTGCAACTGACTGGCAGTGCCGAAGACGAACCCGATCTTGCTGCGTTGTTCAGCGCCCTCGGCGGGCGCGTGCGCTTGCTGCAAGGCGGTGTGGAACGCATCCAGGGCCACGCCTTGGGGCAATTGCTGCTGGCGGTGAGCGGCTCGTCCCTGACCGCCGAAGAACTGCGCAGCCGCGCCGGGCGCTGGGCACAACAGGTGGAGGTGCTGGGCTATGTGGTTTGATCGTTTATTGCAGGGCGCCATCGACACACTGTTGATGGTCGGAGTGTCGTCGTTGATTGCATTGCTGGTGGGGATTCCGCTGGCGGTGTTCCTGGTGACCAGTGACAAGGGCGGCATCTATCAGGCGCCTGCCTTGAATCGGGTGCTGGGGGCGTTCGTTAACCTGTTCCGCTCGATCCCGTTTTTGATTTTGATGGTGGCGCTGATTCCGTTCACCCGGTTGATCGTCGGCACCACCTATGGCGTGTGGGCGGCGGTGGTGCCGTTGACCATCGCGGCCACGCCGTTTTTTGCGCGGATCGCCGAAGTCAGCTTGCGCGAAGTCGATCACGGCTTGATCGAGGCGGCGCAGGCCATGGGTTGCCGGCGCTGGCATATCGTCTGGCATGTGCTGCTGCCGGAGGCGCTGCCGGGGATTGTCGGCGGGTTCACGATTACCCTGGTGACGATGATCAACTCCTCGGCCATGGCCGGGGCAATTGGCGCCGGTGGGCTGGGGGATATTGCCTATCGCTATGGCTATCAGCGTTTTGACACGCAGATCATGCTCACCGTGATTGTGCTGCTGGTGATCCTGGTAGCCGTGATTCAGTTGGGCGGCGATCGGTTGGCCAGGGTTCTGAACAAGAGGTGAGGTATAGTCGGGCCATCTCAGCGCCCGGTATAACCTGCCATGAAACTCGCCCCCGACGACCTCGACCAGATCACCTCCACCACCCTTGGCCACTACAACAAAGTGGCCGAGGATTTTCGTGAAGGCACCCGCGATCACGATGTGAGCCAGAACATTGATGCGTTGCTGCGGCATATCCAGGGCGACGCACCGTTTACCGTGCTGGACTTCGGCTGCGGGCCGGGGCGGGATTTGCAGACGTTTACCCGCATGGGCCACATCGCAGTGGGGCTCGATGGTTCGGAGCGCTTTGCACAGATGGCCCGGGAAGACAGCGGCTGTGAAGTGCTGCAACAGGACTTCCTGAAGCTGGATTTGCCGGCCGGCCGTTTCGACGGGATCTTCGCCAATGCGGTGCTGTTTCATATTCCCAAGCAGGAACTGCCGCGCATTCTTGGGCAGTTGCATGGGGCGTTGAAGGTCGGTGGGGTGTTGTTCAGCTCAAACCCTCGGGGTGAAAACCAGGAGGGCTGGAATGGGCCACGGTATGGCTCGTATCACGACTTGCAGGCGTGGCAGGAATTGCTGACGGCTGCGGGGTTTGTGGAGCTGGAGCATTACTACCGGCCAGCGGGATTGCCTCGGGAACAACAGCCGTGGCTGGCGAGTGTGTGGCGCAAGCTGTAGGTCTTTGTTGTTTGGGCTTACGCCTTCGCGAGCAAGCCCGCTCCCACATTTTGGAATGCATTTCCCTGTGGGAGCGGGCTTGCTCGCGAAGGACTCACAGCCGCCACTCATCCACCTGATACACCACAGCCTGGGCGCCAGGTACAAAAGCGGTAATACGCCCCTCAGCAAAATTCGCCACCAACCGCGTCCCATCGGCAAACGTGGTCTGCTGCACCTGTTTATCTTCCGTCAGCCAGCGAAAATCGGTCATGGCCTGAGTCGCCAACCGCTCATGCAGCGGCCGGAAGAACGCGTCCTGGCGCTGAATCACCGGCAAGCGCTGCTTCACCGTCGCCGCACTCAGGTGATACAGCGGCGGCACGTTGTAGAGCAGTTGCGTCAGCTCGTTTTCGGCCCGCACGTTGCTAAGTTTCAGGCTGTCGAACAGCCAATGGTGGGTGGTGATCACCGAGCCATGGAACACCGCCTGATACAGCGGCAGGCGCATCGTCGGGTCAAAGTAGACCGTGCGAAACGGCTCTTTCAACGGCACCGACTTGAAGAACACCGCCGGCTGTTCCGGCGGGTACCAAGCCCCGACGTAATACGGCGACTGCTTGTCCTTGGTCATCTCACGATCACCCCAGCCCAGCACCGGCGTTTGCATGCCGTGGGCAAACAGGATGCCTCGGGCGGTGATCGCGTTGCCGTCCTCGGAACCTGCCGGCAACTTCAGCGCCGTATTGATCCAGCGGGCCGCATCGATATTGCCTTCGGCGTTTTGTGCCTGGGTCATGCTCGCACCCGTGCGATAGCTGTCGAACAACATGCTGGTGGCATAGGCGTCGAGGAACCAGGCGTTGAACCCGGACTTGGCCTGCACCGCCTTGATCCGCGCCTCCAGCAACGGCCGCACGCAGCGCGGGTCGGTGTAGTGGCCGGACTTCTGGAAGCCTGTCTTGAGCTGGCCGCCCTTCAACACGATCGCGCACTCGCCATAGGCCTTGCTGCCCAGGTGCGCGGTGGTCCAGTCGGGATTTTCAGTGGCCGACAGTGCCGTTTCATAAGAGTCGTAGGGCGCCATCAGGTAACCGGCGTCGACCCCGGTCTTCACCGCCTCAGGATGCCAGAGCCCGCCTTCCCAGCCTTCGCCCTGGGTCACCAGCAGGCGCTTGAGACCGGCGCCTTTCAGCGCGTTGGTGACGGACAAGGTGTTGCCCCAAGTCTCAGGCGTGGCGCTCAAGGCACCCGCAAAAGCCACGGCCAACTCGCGACGCAGCGCACCATAGCCATCAGCGAGTTGGGTCATATTCGGCTCGGTGGAGGGCTGCCAGCTTTGCCGGGCCTTTGTGTTGATCGCCGCGTTCAGGCCGCGCAGCAGGACAGCCTGCTCATACGGTTGCTTGACCTGCCGAACCTGCGCAGCCTCTTTGTCCAGCAAGCCATTCAATTCAGCCGCCAAGCCTTTGCCGCTGCGTAGCAGCTTGAGCAGTTGCGGCCAGTCGCGCACATCCCCCGGAGCCAGCAGACCATTGCCCCACAGGTAGATATGGCTGGCGCCCAGCAGCTTTTCCGCTTCCGGGGTTTGCCGCAACTTGTCCGCCAACGGTTCAAACAGCCCCTGCTCCACCAGCCACTGGTGATAACGCTTGGCGCCGGCCAGCGGGTCGCTTTCGCCCAGGTGCAACAGAACGGTCATCGGTGCCGCGGGGTCCAGCGTGGTGAATTCATGGAAGGCGGACAACGCCAGTCCTTTGCCGTCGGCCTGCCAGTGCAGACGGTTGTTGTAAGGATTGGTCATCAGCCAGTTGAGGGTAAACGCGCCGTGATCCACGCCCCACAGCGGCAAGCTGAGGTCCTGGGTGGTGTTGACGTCGCCCTGCTCCAGCAGGAAGTCCTGCCACACACCATTGCCCGCCGGCACGTAATGCCCTTCGGCCAGGGGCCAGATCAGGCCCTTGCCCATGGCGCTGGCGGGTTGGCGCAGGATCGCCAACTCACCGGCATCACGGGCGGTAATCGTCAGGGCAAGATCCCGTTGCTCGAGGGTGGCGCTCAGGCGATAGGCGCCATCGTCCCATTGCCAACTGGCCTGACGGGTGCTTTGGGAGAGCTGGTTGACCCTGTGCGCAGGGCCTCCGCTTGAAGCCTGCACGGCGGTCTTGTCGCTGGGGATAACGTGGATCGCAAGGGTCGCCGGGTCGATCTCAACCCGCCACAGGGCGTTCTCCAGCACCGTGCCGGCAAGGGCCACGGGCGACAGTAACAAACTACAAACCAGCAGGAAACAACGCATGGGGCAGGCCTTGGCAAAGGATCAGGCCCGGAGGGTAAAACAATTGATCGGGTGCGAAGGGCAAAAAAATGTTTCAGGGAACATTCCCACGTCCGTGTAGGAATGTCACCGCTGTGGCCGTCAGGCTTGTTCTTTCTTCGGCTCGCGAATCTTGTACCAGGCCACGTACAGCGCCGGCAGGAACAGCAGCGTGAGCAAGGTGGCGATGATGATCCCGCCGATCATCGCGTAGGCCATCGGGCCCCAGAACACTTCACGGGCGATAGGGATCATGCCCAGGCTGGCCGCTGCTGCGGTCAGCAGGATCGGCCGGCGCCGGTGTTCGGTAGCTTCCACCACCGCGTCCCACGGCGTGTAGCCGTCGCGCTCGTAGGCGTCGATCTGCGTCACCAGGATCACCGAGTTACGGATGATGATGCCGATCAGCGCAAGGATCCCGAGAATCGCCACAAAGCCCATGGGCGTGCCCGTGGGAATCAGCGCCAACACCACGCCAATCAGCCCCAGCGGCGCCACGCTGGCCACCAGGAACATCTTCTGCACGCTGTGCAGCTGGATCATCAGGAAGGTCGCCATCAGGAACAGCATCAACGGCACTACCTTGGCAATCGGGCCCTGGGCCTTGCCGCTTTCTTCCACGGTGCCGCCGGTGGCGACCTTGTAGCCCACCGGCAACCCAGCACTGAACTTGTCGATGTCCGGCTTGAGCTGTTTCACCAGGTCGGTCGGCTGCATGTCGTCGCGCACCGCCGCCTTGATGGTGATGGTCGGCTTGCGGTCGCGACGCCACACCAACGGCTGTTCAAGCTCATAGCGCACGGTGGCAAACGCCAGCAGCGGAATCGAGGTGCCGTTGGGCGTGACGATCTGCAGGTTCTGCAAGGTTTCCGGCGTACCGCGTTCGGCATCTTCGGCGCGGCCGACCACGTTGATCAGGTAGATATCGTCATGCACCTGGGTCACCGACGCACCGCTGACCACGCTGTTCATCAACTGCGCCACGTCTTCCGACGACAGCCCCAGTTGCCGCGCCTTGTCCTGGGCGATGTCCACCCGCAGGACTTTGCCAGGCTCGTTCCAGTCGTAGATGATCTCGCCCATGTGGGTATTTTTATCGAGCATGGTCGCCAGTTCGATCGCGTGTTTGCGCACCTGGTCGATGTCCTTGCCAGACACCCGGTACTGGATCGGACGCCCCACCGGCGGGCCCATTTCCAGTGGCTGCACAAAGCTGCCCACGCCGACAAAATCTTCCCGCAGGCGTTTTTGCAGGCGCGCAATCAAGGCGCCGCGCTCTTCCAGGCCCTTGCTGACGATCACCAGTTGCGCGTAGTACGGGTTCTCCAGTTGCTGGTCCAGCGGCAGGTAGAAACGGATCGCGCCCTGGCCGATGTAGGTGCTCCAGCGGGCGATGTCCGGGTCGTCCTTGATGATCGCCTCAAGACGGTCGACGGCCTTGCGGGTCTCGTTGATCGAGGCGTTTTGCGGCAGGTTGAGGTCGACGAGAATTTCCGGACGGTCCGAGGACGGGAAAAACTGGTTCTGCACAAACTGCATGGAAAACACCGACGCTACAAACAGCAGCACGGTAATGCCAATGGCCCACCAGCGGTTACGCATCGCCCACAGCATGCCGCCATTGAACGCCCGGCCCACACGGCCCGGCTCGGCATTGTGGGGTTTTACCTTGCTGCTGAGGATATGCACCCCGAGCACCGGCGCGAACAATACCGCGACCACCCACGACACCAGCATTGCCACGGCAATCACCGCGAACAGCGTGAAGGTGTACTCCCCCGCCGAACTGGCGTTGAGGCCAATCGGCACAAACCCGGCGACGGTCACCAGCGTGCCGGTCAACATCGGGAACGCGGTGGAGGTGTAGGCGAACGTCGCCGCCTGCTCCTTGGTCTCGCCTTTTTCCAGGCGCGTGATCATCATCTCCACGGTGATCATCGCGTCGTCCACCAACAGGCCGAGGGCAATGATCAACGCGCCCAGCGACACCCGCTGCATGGTGATGCCGCTGTATTCCATGAACACGAACACCAGCGCCAGCACCAGCGGGATCGAGCACGCCACCACCAACCCGGCACGCACGCCGAGGCTGATAAAGCTCACCACCAGCACGATGATCACCGCCTCGAACAACGCGCTGGTAAAGCCGCCAACGGCCTCCTCCACCACTTCGGCCTGGTCGGAAACCTTGTGCACGCCCACACCCACCGGCAGGTCGGCGGTCAGGTCGTCCATGCGTTTGTGCAGGGCCTTGCCGAAGTCCTGGATGTTGCCGCCCTTCTGCATGGCGATGGCCAAGCCGATGGCGGGTTTGCCGTTGAAGCGGAACATCGGCGTCGACGGGTCGACATAGCCACGGGTGATTTCCGCCACGTCGGCCAGCCGATAGAAACGGTCATTGAGCCGCAGGTTGACGTTGGCCAGGTCCTTCTCCGAGGCGAACTGCCCGGAGGTGCGCACCGAAATCCGCTCCGGCCCGGCCTCGATCACCCCAGCCGGCGTCACCGCGTTCTGCGATTGCAGGCTCTGCACTACCTGGCGCTGATCGATCCCCAACGCTGCGAGTTTGCGGGTAGAGAAATTCAGGTAAATCACTTCGTCCTGCTGGCCGATCATCTCGACCTTGCCCAGCCCCGGTACCGAACGAATTTCGGCGCGCACCTGCTCCACGTAATCGCGCAGCTGGCGCATCGACAGGCCGTCGGCGGTAAACGCGTACACCGAGCCGAACACATCCCCGAACTCGTCGTTGAACGCCGGCCCCTGCAAGCCTTGGGGGAAGCTGCCGCGAATATCGTCGATCTTCTTGCGGACCTGGTACCAGATCTGCGGGATGTCCTTGGCGCTGGTGGTGTCCCGCAGGAACACGAACACCGTGGACTCGCCGGGCCGGGTGTAGCTCTTCACGTAGTCGAGGGAGTCCAGCTCTTCGAGTTTTTTCTCGATGCGGTCGGTGACCTGCTTCAGGGTCTCTTCCTGAGTCGCACCCGGCCAGCGGGTCTGGATCACCATGGTCTTGATGGTGAACGACGGGTCTTCCTCGCGACCGAGGTTCATGTACGAGAACACGCCCATCAGCAGCGCGACGAACATCAGGTACCAGACGAAGGACTGATGCTTGAGGGCCCAGTCGGATAAGTTGAAGCTCCCTTTCATCGCGGGCTGTCCTCGTCGATTTTGACTTTTTGCCCGGGCTTCAGGCTGTTCACGCCGGCACTCACCACCCGCTCGCCGGGTTTGACGCCGGCGTTGAGCAAGGCGCTGTCGGCGTCACGGCTGACGATGCTGACGTCACGGGGCTGTACGGTCTGGCTTTGGGTGTCGATGACCCAGATGCGGGTCTTGCCGTCGGCTTCCTGCAAGGCGCTGAGGGGCAATTCGATACGCGGCGCGATGGCTGAACTCAGGGTCACGCTGATGGCGGTGCCAAGGCGGAACGCGGGCGGTGTTTCCGCCAGGGTCAGGCGGGCGCGACGGGTGCGCGTGGCGCTTTGGGCCTGGGGTTCGATCTCGCGCACGGTGGCAGTCGTGCTGATGTTCGGGTCCATTTGCCCGGCGACCAGGAACACCACATCCGGCGGCAGGCGCTCGGCGAGGCCGGCGGGCAAGTCGATGACGGCTTCCTTGATGTCCGGTCGTGCCAGGGTCACCACTTGCTGCCCGGCGCTGACCACCTGGCCGGCCTCGGCATTCCAGGCGGTGACGATGCCTGCATGGTCGGTGCGCAGTTCGGCGTAGTTGAGCTGGTCCTTGGCCTGGTTGACCGAGGCCCTGGCCTGATCCAGGGAAGCCTGGGAGGTTTTCAAGTCGGTCTGGGCGATGTCCAGCTGGGCCTGGGCGCCGACGCCACGGTTGAACAATTCCTGCTGGCGGCGGGCATTGGCCTGGGCGTTGATCCACTGTGCCTGGACCCGGGCCAGGTCGCCCTGGGCGGCGCGCAACTGGTTCTGTTGATCGGTGGGGTCGAGCACGGCCAACAACGCGCCCTGCTGCACTTCAGCGCCCACGTCGACCGCGCGCCGGGCGATACGGCCTGGCACACGGAAACCGAGATTGCTTTCGTAGCGGGCCTGGATCGTGCCGGCGAAGCGGCCGAGGTTTTCCTGGTCCTCGGCTTTCACTTCAATCGACAGCACCGGGCGCACCGGTTCCGGCGCCGGTTCTTCCTTGGAACACGCCATTAACAGAAGGCTGGCGGCGAGAACACACGTCAACTGCTTCATGGCTGCACTCCCTGGGCCTGGGCCTGATCCGGCGGCTGGGCGATTTCCACGATCATGCCGGGATGCAGCAATTGCCCGCCGGCCACCACGACTTTTTCGCCGCCCTTGAGGCCGTCGCTGATGATCACCTTGCCGGTCAGGTAACGCGCGACCGTGACCTTGTGCAGTTGCGCCTTGCCGTCGCCGTCAATCAGCCAGACAGCCGGCGCACTGATGTCTTTGGTCAAGGCAGCCCACGGCAACTCGATGCTGGCCTTGGCCGGCCCGTTGGCGGTGGCGCTGACCACCGAACCCAGTTGCATGCCCTTGGGCAGTGCGTCGAGGGCGATTTTGACTTGCACCGTGCCGGTATTGGCGGCAACGGCCGGGGTGACTTCGCGCACCTTGCCCACGGCGGTGATCTGCGGGTTTTCCAGCAGGCTGACGGTAATCGGTTTGTCCGGCGGCGGCTCCACCAGCAGCGATTCATAGACGTTGAACACCGCGTCGCGCTCGCCATCCCGGGCCAGGCTGAAAATCGGCACGGTGGCCTGCACCACCTGGCCCACCTCGGCCTGGCGGGCGGTGATGATGCCCGGCGCGTCGGCGACCAGCGAGGTGTAGCCCAACTGCTCGCGCGCATTGGCCAACTGCGCCTGGGCCGCGGTCAGCGCGCTCTGGCTGCTGCGCAACGCGGCCTGGGCGGAGTCGTATTCGCTGCGGCTGGTGTAGCCCTTGGGCAAGAGTTTTTCCTGGCGCACAAACGCGGCGGCGGTCTGTTTGACCCGCGCCTGCTCGGCGACCACCTGGGCCTGGGCGGAGTCGACATTGGTCTGCAAATCTTTCGGATCGAGCTTGGCCAGCACCTGCTTGGCGCTGACGCGGTCGCCGACATCCACCATGCGCTGGATGATCTTGCCGCCGACGCGGAACGACAGATCGGTCTGCACCCGGGCCTGGATATCGCCGGTCAAGGTCACGGCGGCGGCAAAGTCGGTGGACTTCACCGTCTGCACAAACACCCGGGAATGTTCCTTGGGTTCGGCTTTTTCCTGGCCGCAACCGCTCAGCAGCGCCAGCAGGCCAAGGCCGAGGATAAATGTGAGTTTGTGACCGCCCATGCAGGCTCCTTTTGCGTGATGCCGACGTGCCAGTGTCTATGCGACTGTGAGCTTAGAACAGGGTTCCTTATCTGCATGGAGAATCCCATACTCCAGGGGTTCCCAAACCGATAATTTTTCTCATGCTCAAGACCCTCGCGGTGGCCAATTACCGCTCGATCAACAAATTGGTGGTGCCGCTGGATCGGTTGAACCTGATTACCGGCCCCAATGGCAGCGGCAAGTCCAACCTGTACCGCGCCCTGCGGCTGCTGGCGGAGACGGCCCAGGGCGGCGTGATCAACGCACTGGCCCGCGAGGGTGGGCTGGATTCAACCTTCTGGGCCGGGCCGGAAAGCATCAGTCGGCGCATGCTCAGTGGTGAAGTGGCGGTGGAGCCCATCGTGCGCCAGGGCGCCAAGCGCCTGCGCCTGGGGTTTGCCGCAGAGGATTTCAGCTATGCGATTTCCCTGGGGTTGCCCGAGAAGACCTTGTCCTATTTTTCCCTGGACCCGGAGATCAAGAAAGAATGCATCTGGGCCGGCCACGTGTACCGTCCGGCGAGCCTGCTGGTGCAGCGCTCCGGCCCGATGGTACGTGCCCGCGATGGCCGCGCCTGGGATGTACTGGCCCAGCACACGCCGAACTACCACAGCCTGTTCGATCAGGTCGGCAGCCTGCGGGGTTCGCCGGAGGTATTGCTGCTGCGCGAAAGCATTCGCGGCTGGCGCTTTTATGATCATTTTCGCAGCGACGTCGACGCCCCGGTGCGCCAGCCGCAACTGGGCACGCGTACGCCGGTGCTGCATCACGACGGTCGGGATTTGGCAGCGGCGTTGCAGACCATTCGCGAGATTGGCGACCCGGACGCCTTGCAGCGGGCGATCAGCGATGCGTTTCCCGGCGCGCGGTTGAATATCGAGCCATTGCAGGGCGGCCGTTTTGCCATCGAGTTTTATCAGGAAGGGTTGCTGCGGCCGTTATCGGCGGCGGAGCTGTCGGACGGGACCTTGCGCTACTTGCTGCTGGTGGCGGCGCTGCTGACGCCGAGGCCACCGACGATGATGGTATTGAACGAACCGGAAACCAGCTTGCACCCGGATCTTTTGCCGGCGTTGGCGCGGCTGATCATTCAGGTGTCGCAGCAGTGTCAGGTGTGGGTGGTGTCCCATGCCAGCCGCTTGATTGCGGCGTTGCAGCAGGATGAAGGGTGTAATTCGATCGTGCTGGAGAAGGTGATGGGGCAGACGCAGGTGGTGGGGCAGCGGGTGCTGGATGAGCCGGCGTGGCATTGGCCCAGCTGATGATCGTTCCCACGCTCTGCGTGGGAACGCATCACGGGACGCTCCGCGTCCCAGCAGCAGACGCGGAGCGTCCAAGGCGGCATTCCCACGCGGAGCGTGGGAACGATCATTGACGGGTCAACCCTGCCACTTCCCGCCTTCAACAATCACACTCTCAGGCTTGGTGTCATCGCTCAGTTCCTTGCGAACATACTGGTCATACAGCTTGAGCAAATACTTCTCTTCGCCCAACTTCGCCAGCTCGGCATTCACCCAATCCCGCAATTCGATGTTGCCCTTCTTCACCGCCGGCGCAATCGGCGATTCATCCCCCAGTTTCTGCTCCAGCACGCGATAGCCCGGGTTCTGCTTGGCCCAGCTGAACAGCACCAGGTTGTCCTGGGCATAGGCATCACCACGGCCCGCCGACAACGCTTGCAGCGACTCGGAATTTTTCTCGAACTTCAGCAGTTTCCAGTCCGGGTGGTTCTTGGTCAGCCAGATATCCGCGGTGGTGCCGGTGGTGACGATGGTGGTGCGGGTCGCCAGGTCGTCCAGGCTCTTCACCGAGCTGTCCTGCGGCACCAGGGCCTGCACCGCGACTTTCAGGTTCGGGTTGGTGAAGTCCACCGCTTCCTTGCGCTCCGGCGTCACCGTCATGTTGGCGAGGATCAGGTCGACCTTGTCGCTTTGCAGGAACGGAATGCGGCTCGCCGGCTCTACGGCGACGAATTCAACCTTGTTCTCGTCGCCCAGCAGGTCCTTGGCGAAACGGCGGCCGATGTCGGTATCGAAGCCGACATAGCGGCCGGACTCATCCACGAAACCAAACGGCGGCTTGTCGGTGAATACGCCGACGATCAGCTTGTCCCGCGCCTTGATCTTGTCGATGTAGCTCACCGCAGCGGGTGCCGGGGTGGCAGCGGCAGCCGTCTTGGCGGGCTCTTCGGATTTATTGCAGCCGGCCAGCAAAGCGAGGCCGAACAGGGGGAATAACAACTTGGCAGTTTTCATGACAGCTCCAGTTCCTTGGTTCTTTTGGGCAGTGTTGAAACGAAGGAGAACTTCTCCAGGAACTGCTGCGCGCGTGCGGTTTGCGGGTTCGTAAAGAATGCCTCGGGGGTGTTTTGTTCGAGGATGCGGCCGGCCTCCATGAACACCACGCGGTCGGCGACGGCGCGGGCGAAGGCCATTTCATGGGTGACGATCAGCAGCGTCATGCCGTCCCGGGCCAGGCCCTGGATCACTTCCAGTACTTCCTTGACCATTTCCGGGTCGAGGGCGGCGGTGACTTCGTCAAACAGCATGACCTGCGGGTTCATGCACAACGAGCGGACGATGGCGATGCGTTGCTGCTGGCCGCCCGACAGCTGGCGCGGGTAGGCGTCGCGTTTGTCGGAGAGGCCCACCCGTTCCAGCAGTTTTTCAGCCTGGGCCCGGGCTTCGCGGGGCTCGCGTTTTTGCACTTTCAGCGGGCCGAGCAGGAGGTTGTCGAGCACGCTCATGTGCGGGAACAGGTGATAACTCTGGAACACCATGCCCACGTCCTGGCGCACCTGGCGCCAGTCGGTGGCCTTGTCCAGCAGCTCCTTGCCCGCAAAACGCAGGCTGCCGCTGTGGGCCACTTCCAGGCCATTGAGGCACCGCAGCAAGGTGCTTTTGCCGCAACCGCTGGGGCCGAGGATCACCACCACTTCGCCGCTTTGCACACTCAGGTCGATGCCGTCGAGCACCTGCTGGTCGCCGAAAAACTTGTTGAAACCCTGGAACTCGATCAATGCGCTCATGCTTGGGCCCAGCGCCGTTCCAGCACCTTGGAGGCGGCCGACAACGGGTAGCAGATAAAGAAGAAAAACAGGAACAGCGCGCCGTAGATCAACACTGACTCGTAGGTGCGCTCGATGATTTGCTGGCCGACCTTGATCACGTCCACCACACCGATCAGCACCGCCAGGGAGCTGGTCTTGATGATGCGGGTGAAGACGTTGATGGTCGGCGGGGTCATGCGTTTCAGGGCCTGGGGCAACAGCACGTAGCCGTACAGTTGCGGGTCCGACAGGCCAATCGACAGGCCGGCTTCACGCTGGCCTCGGGGCAACGAATGCAACGCACCGCGCACCACTTCGCCGACTTCACTGGCACCCCACAGCGACAACACCAGCACGGCGCACCAGAAGCTCGGAATGCTCAGGCCAAAGAAAATCGGCAGGCCGAAGAACAGCAAGTACAACCACACCAACACCGGAATGGCGCGGAACAGCTCCAGGTAAATCCGCAGCACCAGGTTGATCGCTTTCGAATTCAACGTGCGCAGTACGCCATACACCACGCCGCCGACGGTGCTGAAGGCGATGCTCAAGAACGAGATCGACAGGGTTTGCGCCGCGCCCTTGCCCAGTTGCGGCAAGGACACCCAGAGTAATTCAAGACCCGAACTGGCCATGCTGGAGCCTCCTTTCAAGGCGGCTGAGCAGCAGCGACAGCGGCAGGAATAACAGCACGCAGATCAACGTGAGCACCGCGAGCATTTCGTAGGTTTTGTAGTAGAGGGCGATATAGCTTTTGGTGGTGTAGAGAATCTCCGGCACCGCCACCGCCGACACGATCGTGGTTTCCTTGAGCAGGAAAATAAAGTTCGCAAACAGCGCCGGCAGGCTGAGGATCCCGGCCTGGGGCAGGATCACATGGCGCAGCAGTTGCCAGTGGGACAGCCCGATGGACTTGCCCGATTCGATCTGTGCCAGCGGCACCGCCTCGACACCGGCGCGCAACACTTCCGTGAGGTAGGCGCCGCCGAGAAAGGTCATGGTGATGATTGCCGCCCAGAACCCGGAGATATTCAGCCCCAGGGCCGGCAACGCGAAGTAGACGAAAAACAGTTGGATCAGCAGCGGTGTGTTGCGCGCCAACTCCACGTACAGCGCCACCAGGCGCCACACGTAGGGCGTGCGAAACACCAGCAGCGCGGCGTTGATCAAGGCCACCAGCATGGAGGTGCCAATGGCGATCAGGCCGACTTGCAGGGTAACGCCCACGGCCTTGAGAAACGCCGGCAGCGTGCTGAGGATAAATGCGTAATCGAAGGTCATCTGAAATCCCTGACGCCGCAGGGGTAAAGCGGCGTTGGTGCGGTCCGGTCCAGCGTGGGTAACGCCGGGTAGCGCCGACTTTAAAGGTATAAAAAGCAAAATTTAAATACCGAAATAGCATATTGATATCACCCAAATAGATAACCTGCGAATTCGCGGTGCAGATGGATGACAGCTACTGTTCCCGGGGAAGTAGGAAGGGTCTTTTTATCGGAGCTGCACTTCAGGGATAGGCAGCGCGTGGCCAGACTGACGGCCAACCAACAGCGAGGGAGTGAACGATGAACGAGGCAAAACCGATTGATCCGCAGGAACTGGTGAAGTGGCTGGTGGCGCTACGCAGGGCCATTAACAGTCGAAATATCTGAGCTGACACAGTCCCAAATGTGGGAGCGGGCTTGCTCGCGAATGCGGTGTATCAGTCAGCAGATGTGTTGGCTGACCCACCGCATTCGCGAGCAAGCCCGCTCCCACATTTCGATTGTGTTCCAGCCATAAAAAACGCCGACGCTGTAGAAGCCGTCGGCGTTTAAACCTTGAAGGAGGTTTTTGGGTTCGATCAGAACGCCGGCACGACCGCGCCGTTGTATTTCTTCTCGATGAAAGCTTTCACTTCAGGGCTGGTCAGGGCTTTGGCCAGCTTCTGGATCGCGTCGCTGTCCTTGTTGTCCGGGCGGGCAACCAGGAAGTTCACGTACGGCGACTTGGCGTCTTCGATGATCAACGCGTCCTTGGCCGGGTTCAGGCCGGCTTCCAGGGCGTAATTGGTGTTGATCAGGTCCAGGTCAACCTGGTCCAGGACGCGTGGCAGCAGCGCCGATTCCAGCTCTTTGAATTTCAGGTGTTTCGGGTTGCTGGCGATGTCTTTCGGCGTGGCCAGGGCGTTGGTCGGGTCTTTCAGGGTGATCACGCCAGCCTTTTGCAGCAGCAGCAGGGCACGGCCGGAGTTGCTGCCTTCGTTCGGGATGGCCACGGTGGCGCCATCTTTGAGCTCAGAGATGTTTTTGATTTTTTTCGAGTAGCCGCCGAAGGGTTCAACGTGCACACCCACTACGGTGACCAGGTTGGTGCCTTTACCCTTGTTGAAGTTTTCCAGGTACGGCAGGGTCTGGAAGTAGTTGGCGTCCAGACGCTTCTCGGCCACCTGTACGTTCGGTTGTACGTAGTCGGTGAAGACTTTGATTTCCAGGTCCACGCCTTCTTTGGCCAGGGTCGGCTTGACCAGCTCAAGGATCTCGGCGTGCGGGATCGGGGTAGCCGCTACCACCAGTTTCTCGTTGGCCTGGGCGAAGCTTGCAGTCAGGGCAGCCGCCAGTGCGGTAAACAACAGAACCTTTTTCATGCAGTGTCCTTATCGAAAATCCGGGTCGTCTGGGACGGCCGCTTTTTTAGTGGATGCCAGCGAAGTGCTATCGCGGCGTGCAGCGGACAATACCGAGGTTTTTTATTCCAGAACAATACTTTTTATTCACTTTGATATTCCATTTTGTTCATGCAGGAGCCCGGCTTACCGGCGATGGCGGTCTTGAGCCTTGCGATGCTCCTGAGGACGCCATCGCCGGCAAGCCGGGCTCCTACAAAACAGCGTGTTCTTTCAGATAGCTTTTCAGGGCTTCAACCTCGGCGGCGCTGGCGTGGCCAAGAATTCGCCGCACCTGCTCCACAGGCGAACCCGCCACGGGCAGGTTCAAATGCTCAGGCAGAATCTCGTCGCCACTGCTGACCAGCAAGGCAAAGTGAATCACGTTCTCCAACTCCCGGGTGTTGCCCGGCCAGCTGTGATGCTCCAGCACGCGCTGGGCTTCGTCGCTGATCAGCGGCACCGGCAGGTCGAGGCGCTGGCTGTAGATGCCGAGGAAATATTCGGCCAGTGACAGGATGTCGCCCACCCGCTCGCGCAGTGCGGGCAGCTCCAGTTGGCCTTCGCTGAGGTAATGGAACAGGCGCTCATGAAACTTGCCGGCCGCCACGGCCTGGGCGAGATCGATGCTGGTGGCCGCCACCAGCCGCACATCCACCGGGCTTGGCTGATGGGCGCCGACGCGAGTGACTTCGTGGTTTTCCAGCGCCGCCAGCAGCTTGACCTGGATTGGCAGCGGCAAGTCGCCGATTTCATCCAGGTACAACGTGCCGCCGTTGGCCGAGCCAAACCAGCCGGCGCGGCTGCTGGCTGCGCCGCTGTGGCTGCCTGCGGCGTAGCCGAACAGTTCGGCGTCGGCGTATGTCGGGCTGATGGCGCCGCAATTCACCGAGACAAACAGGCCGGTGCGGTCGCTGCCACGGTGGATATGCCGGGCGAGCAACTCCTTGCCGCTGCCGGTTTCGCCGCGGATCAACACGGGCAAGGCACGGGGGGCGAGGTTTTCGAGGTCTTCACGCAGTTGCCGCGAACGCGGGTCGACAAACACCAGCGCCTTGGCACGAATGCTCAGGGGGCTTTTTTCGGCGTCGGGGAAGGTCAGCAGGGGCTGACCGAAGGTTTCATGCAGGCTCATGGCAGGCTCCCGCCCCATCCACGAAGGGGAAGGGGCGTTTAAAAAATTTTATGCACGGCGCCGGGAGTGATGTTCCAGGCGATTTTGCAGGCGATAGAGGTAGGCGAAACCCTGTTCCCAGCGTTGATGGCCGGACTTCACGTTGATGTGCCCGGCGCCCGCGAGAATTCCCGCTTCGGCGCCCCAGTTACGTGCCAGTTCCAAGGCGCGGGTGGCGCTGACGGCGCTGTCGTTGTCGGAGCTGACGACCTGGCTTGGGAAGGGCAACAGGTGGCTGGGGATTGGCGCAAAGTTACGCAGGGCGGGTGCGCAGGCAGGGCGTTCGACATCGGCCGGGGCCACCAGCAGGGCGCCGCGTACCTGACGCAGGAACTGCACCGGTGCGGTGGCCGCCCAATGGGCGACGGTGATGCAGCCCAGGCTGTGGGCGATCAGAATCACCGGGGTGCTGTCGGCGGCGATGGCTTCGGCCAGGGCTGCCACCCAGTCTTCGCGGCGTGGGGTGAGCCAGTCGGCCTGCTCCACACGAGCGCTGTTGGGCAGGCTGTTCTGCCAATGACTTTGCCAATGATCTTCTGGCGATCCTTGCCAGCCCGGCACGATCAGATAACGAATCGACTCGCTGTGCATGGGTGTGCCCTCCTGCAGCGTTTAACGTTGTGGGTCAGTATAGGCACGGGGTATATATTCGTTAAGGAATAAGAAGCTATTTATTAATAACCAAAAATCGAGTGTTAAAAGCCAAATCAAAAACCAGAGCGAAAGCA
>NZ_JACAPY010000017.1:0-89836 GCF_013385455.1 Pseudomonas sp. G1002 | reverse complement strand
GGCCAGGGATGGCCCATGACGGCGGCCCACGGTCCAAAGCCGGAGTGAGGGCACACCGAGCCTAAGCGAGGTGCCGAGTGGTGGGGCAAGAGCGTTTTGCTTACTTTTGCGCTCTTCAAAAGTGAGCCGCTGTAAGAGCGGAACCATAAGCCGCCGTTACCGCAGCAACGGATATGCCCCCCAATCAAACCAGATGCAGATGGTTATCCCAAAGCCCCGCCGGCAACTCCAGCGGCTTGCCCACCAACGGCACCTGCCGACAATCATAAAACCGGCAACGCCCCTGCCCGGAAGTCACCACAAACCCATCAGCCACCGCACCCACCCCGGCACAATCCGGCAACGGCCCGTCCAGCAGCAACTGCGCGCTGTCCATGTTCCAGATAAAGAATCGATTCCCCCGTGGCGCCGTCAACGCCACCAGCCGCAACTCGCTGTGCACCGCCACACTGGCCGTGTAGTGCCCCATGGCCTGCAATTGCTCATCCGCCACCGGAAACGCCACAAACGCCTGCCCCGGCCGCTTGATCGCCAGCAACTCCGAACGCTCATGAGAAGGCCCCATGAATTGCTGCCCCGCGAGGATCGTCCCGTCGCTGGCAATCCCCATATGCCGCACACTGTTCATCTGCTGGCCCAGGGTCTCCTTGCTCAACAGCGTCCCGTCGCGCTTCATCAGGACCAGGCTCGGCTCCATGGCATTCAGGTTCATCTCGACCCGGCTCTCCGCCTCGGTACGAATCCCGCCATTAGCCACCACCAGCGTCTCGCCATCAGGCATCCACGACACCTGATGCGGCCCAATCCCATGGGTAGAAATCTCCCCGGTGTGCACCAACCGCTCACCCTCGAACCGATACACCCCAAGCAAGCCACGGCCCGGATCAGACGTGTCGTTCTCCGTGGCATACAACCACTCGCCATCCTTGTGCACCACCGCATGCCCGTAAAAGTGGCGATTGGCCTTGGAGGTGATGGTTTGCAGCAGCGCCCCGTCCCGCAAGTCGATCAGGTAACTCTCGGTGCCGGGCCGGCGGGCGACAAACAGCGCAATCGGCAGCGTCGGGTGGTTGATGATGTCGTGGCAGCGCTGGCCGACCTCGGTGGCAAATACCTGCTTGCCGTCCAGGCGAAAGCCGACGGCGTAGTGCCTGCCATCACTGTCATCCCGCGCCGAGAGCAGCAGCGGGCTTTTGCCCTTCTGCTTGAACAGCGTCCAGCCGCCCAAAGTGATCGCACTGAGCAGCACGCTGCCGAGGGCCAAAGCCTGTCGCCTGAGCATCATCAGTCACCGTCGTTGGCGTTAAAGCCCAGTTGGATGCCCAGCGCCTTGGCCAGCTCGCCTTCGTGCAGGCGGTGGACCACGTTGAGGCTGTCGTAGATATCGTTGAGTTGCTGGCGCCCGGCATCGTCGGCCAGCATTTCATTCAGCGTACGCTGGTTGCTGGCGAAGAGTTTCAGGGAGGCGGCATACGCGGCGTCGATCTTGTCAGCCAGGGGCTTTTGATCGGCAGGCAATAGGCCGCGCAGGCCTTTGTTGTCGACGCCGACCCAGACGGTCTGGGCGGCAGCCAGGCTGGCTTCCAGGCTTTGCAGGGACGACTGGCTGCGCCACGCATCGGCCTGGAACGGTTGCGGGATGCCCTTGGTCTGGCGGCCCATCGGGGTGCCGAGTTTTTTCTTCAGGGTGTCCAGCGCAGTCACTTGAACCCGCAGCAGGTCGGCGATGGCTTCGTGGGAATCGGCGTAGCGCTGGTTAGGAAACTTGGTCATCTGCGCCAGCATGCCGTCGGTGCTGTTCCAGCTCGACAGGATCTCTTCGGCCAGCAGTTTCTGGCGCTCGCCGATGGCTACCAGCAACGGGCAGTAGCGAGCTTTTTGCGTCTCGTCCGCCAGATCGGTCTTGGCGTCGTAGAGGATGTATTCGTAGGCCGACAGGCCCTGCACCACGACGCTGGATTTGGCCAGGGCGGCGGCGTCGATCTGTGGTTGGGCGGTCACCAGTTGCTCGACTTGACGACCCACCAGGTTTTTCTTGTCCGGCCAGAACTGCACCTGCCACGAGCGGTTGCCCTCGGCCAGCGGGCCGATCAGCAGCGGTTGCAACTCGGCCCAGGCCTTTTGCGCGTGCAGGAAGTCGGCGCGGGCGGTCTCCAGGCTTTCCTTGCCCTGGCAGTAGGCCAGGGCGCTGACGGCCAGTTGGCGGTCGGCTTCAACCCAGCGGCTGTAGGTCGGCAGGATCACTTGCTTGGCGATGGCCGCCGAGGTCACCGCTTGCGGGTCCTGGGGCGAGCACGCACCGAGGGCGAGGGCGGCCAGGCTGGTGAACAACAACTTGGGACGGAACATGTCGAGCTCCCTTCTGTAATTAGGACAAAGCTTATAAAGAATTCAGAAATGCCAGCAACGCGGCGCGCTGCTCGGCATTGAACGACAACACATGCTGCTGCGCCGCCTGGGCTTCACCGCCGTGCCACAGCACGGCCTCCATCAGGTTGCGGGCGCGGCCGTCATGCAAGAACTGGGTGTGGCCACTGACGGCTTGCGTCAGGCCAATGCCCCACAACGGCGGCGTGCGCCAGTCGCGGCCACTGGCCTTGAATTCGCTGCGGTTGTCGGCGAGGCCGTCGCCCATGTCGTGCAGCAGCAAGTCGCTGTAGGGGCGAATCACCTGGTTAGCCAATTCAGGTTCGGCGGCGGTGGGCGCCGTGGTGAATTGCGGGGTGTGGCAGCCCTGGCAACCGGCCTGGTAGAACAGGTTTTTCCCGGCCAGCACTTGCGGTGCGTTGACGTCGCGGCGGGCGGGGACGGCCAGGTTGCGGGTGTAGAACAGCACCAGGCGCAGGATGTTGTCGCTGACCTCAGGCTCGCCATCCGGGCCATTGCCGTTGGGCGCCTGTTTGCAGGCCACTTGTGCATCGGTGCAGTCATCGAACGGTCTCAGGGAGGTGGTCAGGCCCATATCACCAGAGAACGCGTGAACATTTTGTTGATTGAGGTTCGGTTGCCCGGCTTTCCAGCCAAATCGACCGAGTACGGTCTTGTGTTGCGCGTCGTCCCAGACCCAATTCGCCCGCCCGACGATGGCTTCCTTGTCGGCGGTTTTCGGGTCGGTGTTGCGCAGGATGTCGGCGTCGGGGATCGCTTCGAGCAGCCCCAGGCCGATCATCGGCGGTGCAACTCGCGCCGAGAAGCGCGTGTCGGGGTGCATCGGCCCATAACCGAGCTGGGTGATTTGCAGGGCCGGCTTGCGCAATTCGACCACGGTGCCGTCCTTGAAGCGGACGTTGACCGGCGTGTAGTCGACCCGCACCTTGCCCTCCGGGGCGACGCCGGGCACGGCCATGTCCTGCAATTGCCCACCGTAGACCGGCTCGGGGACTACACCCAGTTGCTCGATGACCTTCGCATAGGGCGGTGCATCGGGAATCGACAGGCGTACCAGCATCGACACCGCGTTGGGCGCATCGGGCAATGGCGGATGCCCACGGCCATCCTTAATATGGCAGTTCTGGCAGGCATTGGTATTGAACAGCGGGCCCAGCCCGTCGCGGGCAGTGGTGGTGGACGGGGCAATCACCCAGGGGCTGCGAAAGAAACTGTTGCCGACGCTGAAGTCCAGGCGCCGGGTGGGCGACAGGTTGGCCGAGGGCAGGGAGAAGGCGTTCTGGTCGGTCTTCCTCACCGTGGTCGCGCCACCGGCACGCGCTTCACCAGGCTCGGCCTTGGTGAATCGCGGGGCGTCATCGCAGGCACTCAGGCTCAAGGCCATCAACAGTGCAGACAGGCGAAGGGGCGAACGGGACATCAGTCTTCCTGAACGTAGGCTGAAAATAAGGCCGCAAAGTCTAACAGGGCAGGGCGGATTGAATAAGAGCAATTATCGTTTGGTGGTATCCGATTCATTCCCGCTAGAATGACCGCACATTTTTCTCTGGAGGTGGCCAATGCAGGCTCTCGACGCTTTGCTCAACCGTGTTTCCGTGCCGCGACTGCTGGACCCGGCACCGACCCAGGAGCAGCGCGACCTGCTGTTCGCCGCTGCCATGCGCGCGCCCGACCACGGCCAGCTGCGGCCTTGGCGCTTCCTGACGGTGGAAGGTGCGGCACGTGAGCGCATGGGCACCCTGCTGGCCGAAGCCGCCCGCCTGCAGGACGCCGACGCGCCCCAGGCCGCGATCGACAAGGCGCAGAACGGCCCGCTGCGGGCGCCGTTGGTGGTGGTGGTGATTGCCCGCCTGCAAGAACATTTCAAAGTGCCAAAATCCGAGCAGCTGCTGGCGGCGGCCTGTGCGGCTCACGGGATTCTGCTGGCGGCGTACGCCCAGGGGATCGGCGCGGTGTGGCGCACCGGTGAGTTGTCGTACTCGGCCCATGTCGCCAAAGGCCTCGGGCTGAAGGCGGATGAGGAAGTGATTGGCTTCCTCTACCTGGGCACCCCACAAAACCCGCCGCGTACCGCGCCGAAAGAAGACCTCGCGCCGTTTGTGGCGGCCTGGACGGGTCAATAAGGCACCGCAACTCTAAATGTGGACGGGCTTGTGTGGGAGCGGGCTTGCTCGCGAATGCGGTGTGTCAGTCAATACATGTACCGACTGATCCACCGTATTCGCGAGCAAGCCCGCGCCCACATTGGGTGCTTACTGGCTTCAAGCCCGGGTCAAACCCGAAACTGATCCATCAGCTTCATCTGCTGGCTGGCCAGGGCGTTGAGCTGGCTGCTGATGGCCGCCGATTCGGTGGCCTGGCCGGTCAGGGTTTCGGTCACTGTGCGGATTGCCGAGACGTTGCGGTTGACCTCCTCGGCCACCGCACTTTGCTGCTCGGCGGCGCTGGCGATTTGCAGGTTCATGTCGCTGATCACCGTTACCGCATCGCTGATCTTGCCCAGGGCCTGCACCGCCTGATGAATCTGCCCGGCGTTGTTCTGCGCCTGGGTCTGGCTCGAATGCATGGTCGCCACCACTCCACGGGTGCCAGTCTGGATGCGTTCGATCACCAGGCGAATCTCCTCCACTGAATCCTGGGTGCGCTTGGCCAGGTTGCGCACCTCGTCGGCCACCACCGCAAAACCGCGCCCGCTTTCCCCGGCTCGCGCCGCTTCAATCGCAGCGTTCAGGGCCAGCAGGTTGGTCTGTTCGGCGATGCTGCGGATCACTTCCAGTACCGAGCCGATCTGCTCGCTGTTCACCGCCAGGGCTTCGACTTCGGTCACGGCCTTGCTGACTTCTTCGGCCAGGGTGGTGATGTCGCGGGTGCTGCGTTCAATGATCTGCATGCCTTCGCGGGCTGACTGGTCGGCGCCGCGGGCCGCGCTGGCGGCGTTGGAGGCGCTGTTGGCCACGTCGTGGGCGGTGGCGCTCATTTCATTCGAGGCGGTGGCCACCTGGTCGATCTCACGGAACTGCACCTGCATGCCTTCGCTGGTCTGGCGCGCGATTGCCGAGGACTGGTCGGCGGTGCCACGGGCTTCGGTGATGCTTTGCTTGATCTGCGCGATGGTCGGCTGCAGCTTGTCGAGGAAGCGGTTGAACCAGTTCACCAGTTCCCCCAGTTCATCTTTTTTACCGTAGGCCAGGCGCTGGGTGAGGTCGCCGTCGCCGCTGGCGATTTCCTTGAGCATGGCGGCCACGCTGTTGATCGGCCGGGTCACACCGGTGGCGGTCAGCCAGATCAGCAACAGGCCCAGCAGCCCGGCGGCTGCGCCTACCAGCAACGCCTTGACAGTGCCACTGGCCTGAGCCTTGTCGAGCACCGCCTGGAGTTTGAGCGAGTCTGCTAGCAGCACTTGTTTGGGCAGTTTGATCACCACGCCCCAGGATTTGGCGTCGGCAATCGGTTTGACCGGGTACACGGCGCGAATCGTGCCGTCTTCCTCGCGGATCTTGCGGGTATCGCTGGCCAGCAGTTGCACGATCTCTTTGCCTTCGGCACCGAGGGTGTCCACCAGGTTTTTGCCGACTTTGGCCGGCTCGCCGCTGTAGCCGGCGATCAAGCCGTTACCGGACAGTATTTCGAGAATTCCGGCGCCGTTGAACAGTTCTTTTTGCGCCGCATCGGTCGCCGCTTGCAGGGCATTGAGGGCGAGGTCCACACCGACCACGCCGATCACTTTGCCGTCGACCAGCAGCGGCAGGGAAATGGTGGTCATCAACACCGGCTTGCCGGCCACGGTGTCTTCATACGGGTCCAGCAGGCAGGTGTTTTTTGTGTCCCGCGGGCAGGTGTACCAGATGTTGTAGGGCGTGCCGCTGAGGTTGAGGGTGGTCTTGGTCAGGTCATCCTCGACCATCACGGTGTTCAGGCCTTCACCGCCGGCGCGGCTCCAGTAGCTGGAAAAGCGGCCTTTTTCGTTGGACACACGGGCGGCATCATTGACGAATTCACTGTCTTTGCCATCGAGGGCGTTGGGCTCGAACGACAGCCAGATGCCGAGCACCTTGGTGTTGCGGTCGAAGGCGGTTTTCAGGCTGTGGTTGAGTTCTTCACGCAGGGCCCCGGCATCCAACGAGCGCTTGCCGGCCAGAGTGCGCAGGTCCTTGATCTGGTCGGCCAGGGCCGTCACCACCAACAGGCTTTCACCGAAGGTTTTTTGCAGTTGTACCGCTTGCTCGGCGGCCTTGGCCTGCAGCAGGTTCTGCACACTGTCGGTGAGCATTCGCGAGCTTGAATCGCTGATGAGTTCGTCGTTCTGGTTGGTCTGGTACAGGTTCATGCCGACCACCAGGGCGATCACCCCCAGCAGGCACAGACCGGACAACAGCACGATTTTCAAGCGAATGGAGAGGGTGTCGAACATAGAAGTACCCGCGAATGGACTTATTAGTATGCAAGCTCAGGCGAGTCCATTCGGCGCTATGCCCGGAACATCGGCTTGGGCCGGCAGTTCATGAGCGGGAGCCGATGAGCGGTAGTCAGGGTGTCAGGTGGGTTGCGGGAGACGTTCCGGTCGCGACCAGATCCACAGGTTGCCCATGCTCATTCCGGCGATGGCCAGGTAGATCGGCCAGCCGTGGTCGAGCATCACCAGCATCAGGCCGGCGCACAGCAGCATGCTCACGGTGGCGCTGACTTTGGCCCGGCGGGCGATGATCTTGCCATTGCGCCAATTGAACAGGATCGGCCCGAACAGCCGGTGGTTTTCCAGCCAGGCACTCAGGCGCGGCGAGCTTTTGGTGGCGGCCCAGGCGGCCAGCAGGATGAACTCGGTGGTGGGCAAGCCCGGTACCACAATCGCAATCAAGCCGATGCCCAGGCTGACGTAGGCCAGCAGGCCGAACAGGACGCGGGCGATTTTGGATGAGGATTGGGTTTTGCCGGTCATGGGTGCGGTTTGCATGGATGGATTTACGAAGGATTCAAAGTGAAACCGGATCAAAATGTGGGAGCGGGCTTGCTCGCGAATGCGGTGGTTCAGTCAATATATCTGGTGACTGAACCACGGCATTCGCGAGCAAGCCCGCTCCCACATTTGATTGCATTCCAATCAGGGAATCAGGCCAGTTCAGGGGCGCTAGCGTACGCCTGTTCCAGCAACACGGTGAAGCGCACGAACGCATCAATCGCGCCTTTCTCCACTTCGGCTTCTTCTTCAGCGGTGAATTCCAGTGCGTCGAGGGTGCGGGTGAAGCGCTTCCAGCCTTCAGCGCGACCACCTGCCGGCTCGCCCAGGTGACGGGCACCGAAGGTTTCGCTCAGGCCCAGGCCCACGGCACGCTTGATCAGGAACGCGGCGCCCAGCTTGGAGCCTTCGGACACGAACAGCCAGCCCAAGGCTTCGGCCTTGCTCGGGTTTTTCACGGCGCCGGCGACCGGGGCCGGTACTTCGGTGTCCAGGTCGCCCAGGTCCAGTTTGGCTGCTTCGGCACGGCAGCGTTCAGCGAGGTCAGGGACGATCTTGATCAACTCGGCATCGTTGTACAGCGCCACCAGCTCCGACTGGAACAGGTACTGTGCGACCACGAAGCGGGCGAAGTTGGCCTGGGTTTCAAACGGTGCATGGGCCTTCACCAACGCATCGAGCTTGGTGTGCGGTTCGTTGGTGATCTGGTTCAGGCGCTGGGAGCGCAGGGCTGCACGTTCTGCGGTAGGGGAGGCGGTCATCGGGGAGTCCTTGAGAAGAGAAAGCGTCTGGTTGCCAGGCTGTTATGAACTAGACGAACCAGAAGACGCGTCACAGTAAAAAATCCTCACCCCGGCGCGGATTAAATTGCGTCGGGATGAGGCTCCATGGATCAGATGTCCCAGATCAGGTTGATCGCAAAGTTGCGGCCCGGCTGGGTCAGGCGGTCGAGGTTGGCCGGGCCGGTCACACCGGCTTCGCCGACGCTGTCGTAGCTGCGCACGTCATCCCAGTTCCAGTATTTCTTGTCCGTCAGGTTGTACAGGCCGCCGTTGATGGTCACGTCGTTGGTGACCTTGTAGAAGCCGGTCAGGTCGACGATGCCGAAACCCGGGGTCTTGAACGGGCCGTTGGCGCTGTTGCCGTCAGGGGCGAAGAAGGTGGTGCTGTCGACGCGGTCCTGTTTCTTGACCAGGGTCCAGCTGACCAGCGCACCGTAGTTCTGCTGGTCATAGCCCAGGCCGAACACGCCCTTGAGCGGGTTGACGCTGTTCAACGGTTCGCCGTTGTCGTCATTGCGCCCGTAGGTGTAGGCAATCGAGCCTTGGGTATACAGGCCCTGCGGTGCGCCGAATGCGTCGAGGCTCAAGCGGCCCTTGGCCTCCACGCCCTTGATGGTGGCGTGCTTGATGTTGTTGGCTTCGAACTGCTGGACGGTGCCACCGGCAACCGAGGCATCTTCGTCGATGAAATCACGGTACTTGTTGTAGTACACCGCCACATCAAACGAGCCCGAGTCGAAGTTGCCGCGAATCCCGGTTTCGACACCCCGGCTGCTTTCCGGCTTGAGGTCCGGGTTGGGTTCGACGGTGTAGCCCTGCTGCAGGTTTTCAAAGCGGCCATACAAGGCCTTGGCCGATGGCGTGCGATAGCCTTCGGCGTATTGGCCGAACCAGGTGTATTGCTCGGTCAGGGCATAAGTGATGCCGAATTTTGGCGTTACACGGTGCCAGTTCTTTTCCGAATCGCTGTGGTCGTAGATGCGTGTCGGGTCAACGGTATTGAGGAATTCCTGGGTCAGCTTGGGTTTGAGCTGGATGTAGTCGTACCGTACGCTGGGCAGGAAGGTCCACTTGTCCCAGGCAATCTGGTCCTGGGCAAACAGCGCGTAGGAGTTGATGGTCGGGTCGGGGAAGTCGCTGGCTTTTTTCACGCTGTCGGCGGCCGACGGGCTTGGTGCACCGATGGCGGTGCAGCCTGCGCCGACCGCCAGGCAGGTCGCGGCGCCCTCACGGGAACCGGTGACTTTCTGCTGCTTGAGGGTGGTGCCGTAGGTCACGACATGGTCGGTTTCGCCGATGCTGAAAGCCTTGTCCAACTGCGCGTCGAATACCCACTGCTTCTCTTCGTACAGGGTCTCGCGGGTGCGCAATACCTTGCGCGATGGCTGGTAGATTTCTGCGGTGGTCTGGTCGGTCTTGGCGATCTGGTAGTTGAGGCTGGTCTTGATGTGATCGGCAATCGGCGAGTCGAGGGCGAACTTGTTTTCGATGCCGAAGCGTTCGCGGGTGATGGTGTCGTTGCCCGTGCGGCCGCGGTAGAAGTTGAAGCCCTGGCCACCGACAAACGGGCCACCCACTGCGTTTTTCAGGTTGGTGTCGCGATCGTCCTTGAACTTCTCGTAGGTCAGGCCCAGGCGGTTGTCTTCGCCGTAGTTCCAACCCAGTTTGGCCAGCACGTTGGTGGTGCGCGCATCTTCCGGGTTGGCGCCGGTGCGGGCCAGGCCGGTGGCGTTATTGCCGTCGTAGGATTCCATCTCGTGACCGTTGCGCTGGCTCAGGTGCAGCAAGCCGTCGAAGTCCTGCACGCGACCGGCGACGGTGCCGGAGGTCAGCCAGCTCTCATCGGCGGAGCTGTAGCCGGTCTTCAGGCGCGCGCCGTAGTCCTGGCCGGGCTTGATGATGTCGTTGGGGTCGAGGGTGAAATAGCTCACCGCGCCGCCGATGGCGCTGCTGCCGTACAAGGCCGAGGCCGGGCCGCGCAGGATTTCCACGCGCTTGACGATTTCCGGGTCGACGTAGTTGCGGCGGGTCTTGGCGTAGGGGCCGTTGAAGAAGTTGTCGGGGACTTCGACGCCGTCCACCTGGGTCAAGATGCGGTCGCCGTCGATCCCGCGAATGTTGTAGCCGGCATTGCCGGAGCGGGTGCCGGCACCGCCCACCGAAACACCTGGCTCATAACGCACCAGTTCACGGATGGTGTTGACGTTCTGGCGGTCCAGTTCTTCGCGGTCGTGCACGGTCACGGTGCTGGGCACGCTGTCCACGGCCTGTTCCTGGCGGGTGGCACTGATGGTCATCTGTTGCAGGGTGATGGCGCCGACGGCGACGCGTTTTTCCAGCACGATGTTGTTGTTGCCCAGTTTGCGATAGCCCAGGTTGGTCCCCACCAACAGCCGGTCCAGGGCTTTATCCGCCGGCAATGAGCCGCGCACGCCAGGGGACGACACACCCTGGCCCAGCTCAGCGGGCAGGCCGACTTGCCAGCCGGTCACTGCGGTGAAGGCGTTCAGCGCCGAGACCAGAGATTGCTGCTCGATGCTGAAGCTGTAGTTGCCCTGGCTGCGGCTGGCAGGCTCGGCGGCGGTGGCGGCCATGACGGGCGCACCGGCCAACAGGATTGCGGCCGTCAGCAGCGACAAGCCGTGGCGGCGAACGGGCGAAGAGGACCGGCGGTTGAAACGAGACGACATCGAGAGCGCTCCGGAAGGTACGAATCTTATAGTTGCGCACTGAATCAAATAGGAATCAGTTGCATTGGCTATAACGAGACGTATCGTCGCTGGCTATCGAGTAAAAATAATTCTCATTTAGTTCAGGATCACCAGCGCCGGGTATTCCGAGAGCTTGGCCGAGGTGATGTGGGCCAGGGAGCGCACCACGTCGAGCGGCTGGTCGAGCCGGTAATTGCCGGTGACGGCCACGCTGGCGAGCCTGTCGTTGTTGTTGACGATCCAGCCGGGGTAGTAGCGACGCAATTCGGCCAGCACTTCGCTCATCGGGCAGTTTTCGAAGATCAGCCGGCCGTCGACCCAGGCCAGGTCCTTGGTGGTGTCGAGTTTGGCCGGTTGGCCGAAGCCCTTGGGCCCGATGCGGATACTTTCACCGGCGCTCAGGCGCACCCGCGCGTCGTCAAACGTGTTGCTCAGGTCGACATCACCACGCTGTACCTGAACCTGGGCTTCACCGTTCAGGTAGCGCACCGCGAAAGAGGTGTCCCTCACGCTGGCGCGCACCGGGCCGGCGTCGATTTCCAGGGGCAGGCCACGGCTGGGCAGCACTTCGAAAAACGCCTCGCCCTGATACAGGCGGGCGATGCGCTGGTGGTCCTTGATGCTGCTGGAGAAGGCTGAATTGGTGTTGAGCAACACTTTCGAGCCATCGTCCAGCTGCAGGCGCTGGCGCTCGCCCACCACGGTCAGATGGTCGGCCTGCAGGCGCATAGGCAGGTTGCTGAAGCTGAACAGGCCCAGCAGCAACACGGCGGCAGTGGCCAGGGGCTTCCAGTGCGGTTTGATACGGCGCCAGGCGCTGGGTTTGCGTGGCGCACTCAGGGCGACGGCAGCGCTGTGAACGGGCGCTCCGCTCCAGGCAGTCTGGGCCTTGATGAAGGCTTCGGCGTTTAACGGGTCGTTGGCGAGCCAGGCTTCAAATTCCGCTTGCTGCCCAGGTTGCGGGCACTGCAAGGCGATCAGCCAGTCGAGGGCTTGGTCCATGGCCGCGTCTTGCAACACCTCATGAGCCAGCTCATGGGGGTGCCGTTTATTCGGTTCCGTCACGGTGTTCCTCGGGTCTTCGCCACGTTTTAATCAATAGTCCTACAGACTGTGCCGACAAAGCTTAAGGACGATCCAGTCTTTCGGCCACACCTATGCAGATGGCCATGATCAGTTTCAGTTCCTTCTGCACGGTGCTCAGGGACACGTCGAGCTTGTCGGCGATCTCCTGATAGCTGCAACCGTGCAGGCGGCTGAGGATGAATATCTGCTGCTGGCGGGCGCTCAACTGGCCGAGGCTGACACTCAGGTGCTCGAGCAATTGCTCGGCCTGTGTCGCGTCTTCGGGGGTGCTGACGGGGGAGGCGACGCTTTGCAGGACGTCCAGCGGGACATCTTCCTGCAGGGTGCGGGCCTGAATCCTGCGGGCGCGCAGGTGATCCAGCGCCAGGTTGCGCGCCGTCTGGTAGACAAAGGGTTCGAGGTGGTCGATCGGCCGTTCGCTCAGGGCCCGGGTAACGCGCAGGTAGGTTTCCTGCAACAGGTCCTCGGCGGTGCTGTGGTTATTCACCATCCGCTGCAAGGTGCGCAGCAAAATCACCCGTTGGGTGAGGAAGACTTGGTTGAAACGAGATTGGCTCACAGTGATACCAGACCGATTTGCAGCGAATGATAATGCTTATCATCAACGCAAATGGCAAGTGGCACTTTGGATTACTGTAGGAGCGAGCTTGCTCGCGAAGGGCGTCAACGATATCGCTGGCATCCTGAATAAACGCGGTGGTTTTGCGTTTTTCGCGAGCAAGCTCGCTCCTACAGGCCGAGCATTACTCGGCGTTGCACAGCGCCAGGCAGTTATCCAGCATCCGGTTCGAGAAGCCCCACTCATTATCGTACCAGGCCAGCACTTTCAGCAGTTTGCCGCTCACTTTGGTGTGATTGGCGTCGAAGATCGACGAAAGCGGGTTATGGTTGAAGTCACTGGAAACCAGCGGCAGGGTGTTGTAGCCGAGGATTTTCGAGTGCTGGCTGGCTTCTTTCAGCAGCGCGTTGACCTGCTCGGCACTGGCTTCTTTTTTCAGTTGCACGGTGAGGTCCACCAGCGACACGTTGATCACCGGTACACGCACGGCCATGCCGGTCAGCTTGCCTGCCAGTTCCGGCAGCACCAGGCCCACGGCTTCGGCAGCGCCGGTCTTGCTCGGGATCATGTTCTGGGTGGCCGAGCGCGCGCGGTACGGGTCGGTGTGGTAGACGTCGGTCAGGTTCTGGTCGTTGGTGTAGGCGTGGATGGTGGTCATCAGGCCGCTTTCGATGCCCAGCTCGCGGTGCAGCACCTGGGCCACTGGCGCCAGGCAGTTGGTGGTGCAGGAAGCGTTGGAGATGATCTGGTGGGATTGACGCAAAATGTCATGGTTTACCCCGTACACCACGGTGGCATCGGCGCCCTTGGCCGGGGCCGAGATGATTACCTTGCGCGCGCCGGCGGTAATATGGGCGGCGGCCTTGTCACGGTCGGTGAACAGACCGGTGCATTCGAACACCACGTCCACCTTGTGCGCAGCCCACGGCAGGTCGGCCGGGTTGCGAATGGCACTCACGGCAATCCGGTCACCATTCACGGTCAGGCTTTCCTGATCATGAGCGACCTCTGCGTCGAAAGTACCGTGGACGGTGTCGTATTTAAGCAGGTGGGCATTGATCGAGCTGTCGCCGAGATCGTTGATGGCGACGATCTGCAAATCCTGACGGTAGCCTTGGGTATAAAGTGCGCGCAGGACATTACGGCCAATACGGCCAAAACCATTGATAGCGATACGTAGAGTCATTGGAAGGTGCCTGTCGTCGATTTGTTGTAAGAATTACAAGATTATTCGCATAAAAATAGAAAACAAGCCTTTTTAGTGGCAATATTTTGTTCAATCTACAACGAGTGACCTGAATCAACTGGTCCGATTGGTCAAGCAACACCCTGCCAACCTCTTCGCGGCGGGCTTTTGACCAGCATAGACACTCAGGTCGCCACATCCGTTAGCCTGGAGTTCTATACATGCATCCCCGCGTACTTGAGGTCACCGAACGGCTTATCGCCCGCAGCCGTGCAACCCGTGAGGCATACCTTGCGCTCATTCGCGGCGCTGCCAGCGACGGCCCGATGCGCGGCAAGCTGCAATGCGCCAACTTTGCCCACGGCGTGGCCGGGTGTGGCACCGAAGACAAAAACAGCCTGCGCATGATGAACGCCGCCAACGTGGCAATTGTTTCGTCATATAACGACATGCTGTCGGCCCACCAGCCATACGAACATTTCCCCGAGCAAATCAAAAAGGCCCTGCGTGAAGTCGGTTCTGTTGGCCAGTTCGCCGGCGGTACCCCCGCCATGTGCGACGGCGTGACCCAGGGCGAGCCAGGCATGGAGCTCAGCCTGCTGAGCCGCGAAGTGATTGCCATGTCCACAGCGGTAGCGCTGTCCCACAACATGTTCGACGCCGCGCTGATGCTGGGTATCTGCGACAAGATCGTCCCCGGCCTGATGATGGGCGCCCTGCGCTACGGCCACCTGCCGATGATCTTCGTACCGGGCGGCCCGATGCCGTCGGGGATCTCCAACAAACAGAAAGCCGACGTGCGCCAGCGCTACGCCGAAGGCAAGGCCACCCGCGAAGAGCTGCTGGAATCGGAGATGAAGTCCTACCACAGCCCGGGCACCTGCACCTTCTACGGCACCGCCAACACCAACCAGTTGCTGATGGAAGTCATGGGCCTGCACCTGCCGGGCGCCTCGTTCGTCAACCCGTACACGCCGCTGCGTGACGCCCTGACCCGCGAAGCCGCGCACCAGGTCACGCGCCTGACCAAGGCCAACGGCAGCTTCACGCCGATCGGCGAGATCGTCGACGAGAAATCCATCGTCAACTCCATCATCGCCCTCAACGCCACTGGTGGGTCCACCAACCACACCCTGCACATGCCGGCCATCGCCATGTCGGCGGGCATCATCCTGACTTGGGATGACATGGCCGACCTCTCCGAAGTGGTGCCGACCCTGTCCCACGTGTATCCAAACGGCAAGGCCGACATCAACCACTTCCAGGCGGCGGGAGGCATGTCGTTCCTGATCCGCGAACTGCTGGAAGCCGGCCTGCTGCACAACGACGTCAACACCGTGGCCGGTCATGGCCTGAGCCGCTACACCCAGGAACCGTTCCTAGTGGACGGCGAGCTGGTATGGCGTGAAGGCCCGATCGAAAGCCTCGACGAAACCATTCTGCGTCCCGTGGCCCGTGCGTTTTCCCCGGAAGGCGGCCTGCGGGTAATGGAAGGCAACCTCGGCCGGGGTGTGATGAAGGTTTCCGCCGTGGCCCTCGAACATCAAATCGTCGAAGCCCCGGCCGTGGTGTTCCAGGACCAGCAAGACCTGGCCGACGCGTTCAAGGCCGGTGAGTTGGAAAAAGACTTTGTTGCGGTGATGCGTTTCCAGGGCCCGCGCTCCAACGGCATGCCGGAATTGCACAAGATGACCCCGTTCCTGGGCGTGTTGCAGGATCGTGGCTTCAAAGTGGCGTTGGTAACAGACGGGCGCATGTCCGGCGCCTCGGGTAAGATTCCCGCCGCGATTCACGTCAACCCCGAAGCCCAGAGCGGCGGGCCACTGGCACGTGTGCGCGATGGCGATATCATTCGCGTGGATGGCGTCAAAGGCACCTTGGAGCTTAAGGTGGACGCCGAAGAATTTGCCGCGCGCGCGCCTGCCACGGGCCTTCTGGGCAATAACGTGGGGGCCGGTCGCGAGTTGTTTGCGTTTATGCGTTTGGCTGCAAGCTCCGCAGAGCAGGGCGCCAGCGCCTTTACCTCTGCCTTGGAGACACTTAAGTGAAGCTAGCGCTGGTCGGTGATATCGGTGGTACCAACGCCCGTTTTGCGTTGTGGCGGGATCAGGAGCTGCATTCGATCCGCGTCCATGCGACGGCGGATCATGCCAGCCCGGAAGAGGCGATCCAGGTCTATCTGAAGGAAGAAGGCCTGGCCATCGGCTCGATTGGCGCGGTGTGCCTGTCGGTCGCGGGGCCGGTGAGTGGAGATGAATTTAAATTCACCAACAATCACTGGCGCCTGAGCAAGACTGCGTTCTGCAAGACCTTGCAGGTGGACGAGCTGCTGCTGGTGAATGATTTCTCGGCCATGGCCCTGGGCATGACCCGCCTGAAGCCCGACGAATTCCGCGTGGTGTGCGAAGGCACGCCGGAGCCGTTGCGCCCTGCGGTGGTGATTGGCCCGGGCACTGGCCTGGGCGTGGGCACCTTGCTCGACCTCGGCCATGGCCGTTGGGCGGCATTGCCGGGGGAGGGCGGCCATGTCGACCTGCCCGTGAGCAGCCCGCGTGAAGTCCAGCTGTGGCAGCACATCTACAATGAGATCGGCCATGTCAGCGCTGAAACTGCCTTGAGCGGTGGCGGTTTGCCCAGGTTGTACCGGGCGATCTGCGCGGTGGACGGTCACGAGGCGGTTCTGGAAACTCCCGAAGCCATCACTGCCGCTGGCCTGGCGGGTGACCCGATAGCCCTGGAAGTGCTGGACCAGTTCAGTATCTGGCTGGGCCGCGTTGCCGGTAACAACGTGCTGACCACCGGCGGTCGTGGTGGCGTGTACATCGTGGGTGGGGTGATCCCGCGCTTTGCCGATTTCTTTATCAAGAGTGGTTTTGCCAGGAGTTTTGGCGACAAGGGCTGCATGAGCGACTACTTCAAAGGCATTCCGGTGTGGCTGGTGACGGCACCGTATTCAGGGTTGACAGGTGCTGGTGTGGCGCTTGAGCAGGCATTTGCGTAGGCAGTGATGGCCTCTTCGCGAGCAAGCCCGCTCCCACATTCAATCCCATTCCAACTGGATGAATGAGGTCGAATGTGGGAGCGGGCTTGCTCGCGAAGGCGGCCTCAAGGGCAACAAATGACTTAAGCTTGGCCATAACAACAAGGAGGACCCCGTGAGCGTAATCAGTAAATCCATTCTCCTGGTCGACGACGACCAGGAAATCCGCGAGTTGCTGCAAACCTACCTCAGCCGCGCCGGTTTCCAGGTGCGTGGCGTGCCGGATGGCGCGGGGTTCCGCCAGGCGATGAACGAAGCGCCGTGCGACCTGGTGATCCTTGATGTGATGCTGCCGGACGAAGACGGCTTCAGCCTTTGCCGCTGGATCCGCCAGCACCCGCGCCAGGCGCAGGTGCCGATCATCATGCTAACCGCCAGTTCCGACGAAGCCGACCGCGTCATCGGCCTGGAGCTGGGTGCCGACGATTACATCGGCAAACCCTTCAGCCCCCGTGAGCTGCAGGCCCGTATCAAGGCCCTGTTGCGGCGTTGCCAGTTTGGCCAGGAGCGCAGCGGGGGCGAGGTGCTGGTGTTTGGCGAGTGGCGCCTGGACATGGTCAGCCACCGGCTGTTCCACGTCGACGGCGAGGAAGTGATTCTTTCCGGCGCCGATTTTGCCCTGCTCAAACTGTTCCTCGACCACCCCCAGCAAATCCTCGACCGCGACACCATCGGCAACGCCACCCGTGGCCGCGACCTGATGCCCCTGGACCGGATTGTCGACATGGCCGTCAGCCGTCTGCGCCAACGCCTGCGCGACACCGAAAAACCACCCCGGCTGATCCGCACCGTGCGCGGCAGTGGCTATCAATTGGCAGCCAGCGTGGTTGCCGGCAATGCCCACTGAGCGCCTGCGTGAACTGCGCCGGCGCATCCCGGTACCGCGTTCGCTGCTGGGGCGGATGTTACTGCTGACCCTGTTGGCGGTGCTGTTTGCCCAGGCGTTGTCCAGCGTGATCTGGGTCTCGCAATTGCGCGCTACCCAGCTTGAAGGCCTGGTAACCGCCGCCCGCAGCCTGGCGCATTCGATGACCGCCAGCGTCAGTTATTTCCGCTCGTTGCCGGTGGCCTTCCGGCCGTTGGTACTGGACCAGTTGCGCAGCATGGGCGGTACCCGGTTTGTGGTGACGCTCAACGACAAGCCCCTGGACATGGCGGTATTGCCGGAAACCCCGCGCAAGCATGCAGTGCTCGGTGCTGTCGAAGAAGTGTTGCGCCAGACCCTGGGCAGCGACGTGCATGTTTCGGTGGAGTTCGTCAGCGCCGAAGACCTGCGCATCTTCAACGCCGGCTTGAAACTCGATGAATTGCCGCGCTCCTGGGCGCATTACGCGTTGACCCTGGAACCGGTGAATCCGCCGGTGTTGGTCACCCAGATCCAGCTGGCCCAGGGCGAATGGCTCTACATTGCCTCCTTGCTGCCCGAACCCTATACCAGCCTCGAAGAACAAGGCCTGCCATACCAGCAGGTGTGGTTTATCGTGCTCACCAGCGGCTTCCTGCTGCTGTTTATCGGCCTGTTGGTGCACTGGCAAAGCCGTCCACTCAAGCGCCTGGCGAGGGCGGCGCGGGACATGTCCCTGGGCGCCGACGTGGAGCCGGTGGCCGAAGGCGGCGGCAGCGAAGTGGTGGAAGTAGGCCGCGCGTTCAATGCCATGCGCGAACGCATCAGCCGTTACCTGACCGAACGCAGCCAGCTGTTCAGCGCCATTTCCCACGACCTGCGCACACCCATCACACGCCTGCGGTTGCGGGTGGAATTGCTGGAAGACGAGAACCTGCAAGCCAAGTTCGGCCGCGACCTGGATGAACTGGAGTTGCTGGTCAAAGGCGCGTTGCAGTGCGTGAAGGACACCGACATCCACGAAAACATCGAACCGGTGGACCTCAACCACGTACTCGACTGCCTGGTGGAGCCGTACCTGGCGCCCAACGGCAATGGGCGCGTGACCCAACATGGTCGGGCACTTACGACGTACCCGGGCAAGCCGCTGGCGCTCAAGCGCTGCATCGGCAACCTGATCGACAACGCCCTGAAGTACGGGCAGAACGCCCATTTGCATATTGAAGACGATGGCGCGGAATTCATCCTTCACGTCGACGACGAAGGCCCGGGCGTGCCGGAACAGCGCCTGGAGCAGGTCTTCGAGCCGCACTTCCGCCTGGCCGGGCAGCAACAGGGTTACGGCCTGGGCCTGGGCATCGCCCGCAACATTGCCCACAGCCATGGCGGTGAAGTGAGTTTGCAGAATCTGCGGGAGGGCGGTTTGCGGGTGACCTTGCAACTGCCTCGTGGCCTGGATTGAACACCACCAATACCGCAGCTGATTGAGTACTTGTGGCGAGGGAGCTTGCTCCCGTTGGGGCGCGAAGCGGCCCCAAAAGATGGGACTGCTGCGCAGTCCAACGGGAGCAAGCTCCCTCGCCACATTATTAGTATCCGGTGTTATAACCGTGGTTAGACGCTCTGGCGCAACCTGGCCAGATCCCGCAACGGCGGCGCACCAAACAGCCGGCTGTATTCGCGGCTGAACTGTGATGGGCTCTCATAGCCCACCCGATACCCCGCCGCCGAGGCTTCCAGGCCCTCGGCGATCATCAACCGCCGAGCCTCCTGCAAGCGCAACTGTTTTTGGTACTGCAACGGGCTCATGGCGGTCATCGCCTTGAAGCGGTGGTGCAAGGTCGAGACGCTGAGGTTCACTTCCTTGGCCAGGTCATCAATGCGCAGGGGCTGTTCGTAGTTGCCGTTCAACCAGGTGATCGCCTGGCTCACCCGATGGCTCTGACTGTTGGCGACGGCAATTTCATACAGCCGATAACCCTGTGGACCGCGCAACAGGCGATAGAGAATTTCCCGATTGATCAGCGGCGCGAGCATTGCGATGTCTTTCGGTGCGTCGAGCAATCGGGTCAGGCGCAGCACGGCGTCCAGTAGCTGGCTGTCCAGGCGGTCGACATACATCCCTCGGGAGGTCGGGCGCGGGGGCACGCCCATCGGCCCGGCTTCGGCAATCAGTGCGGTGATCTGTGCCGGGTCGATATTCACCCGAATCGACAGGTTGGGGTCTTCCGGCGTGGCATCAAGGATGCGCCCGGCCACCGGCATCGCTACCGAAAACACCAGGTAATTGAGCGGGTCGTAGGCGAAGACTTCATCCGCCAGGCGCACTTCCTTGCTGCCCTGGGCGAGGATGCACAGCGCGGGTTCAACCAGCACCGGCGTAAATTCACGCGGGGAGTTATGGCGGTTGAGATACAGCGACGTGATCGCCGTGCCGTAGGAACCATCCTCCCAGGTATGCCGGCGAACGATGCCGGCGAGTTCTGCGCGCTGCTTTTCCATATCGGCGTCGAGGGGTTTGGAGCGAAGTTCGGGCGACGACATGGGACATCCTCTGGTGCTTTGACGATGGGCACAGCTTAAGGGCGGCTTTGCAAAAAGCGGTATTTCGATTCTGCACAATCCTTGCCTGATCCTGCGAAAAATCGTGAATCAGGCAAGCCGGGGCCTGTCATGCCCCTGAAATACGGCAGTCATGCCGGGAATAAACTTCGCAGGCCGATTGCTATATCTACGTATCTCGCAGGATTGTGCAATAAGCCAGCAGGAATTGACTAACCGCATCCACACCCGCGCCCGTATCTTTGATCCTGTGGCAACACGCCCTCACAGTGCTTGCCGAGCATCACTTCTCAACGGGAGAGTCGAACATGTCCACCCCCATTCCCGCGAGCCATATGGCCTTTATCCGTGCCCGTACCGGGTACAGCACCGAACTGGGTGCACGCTTGAGCAGTTTGATCGAACCGGGCCGCCAGGCTCAGGGTTGCCTGCAATTCTCGTTGCAGCACTCCCTGGCCGACCCGGATGTGTGGTTGGTGTCGGGCTTCTGGAGCAGCGAGCAGGCGATGAGTGCCTACTTCAGCTCGCCGGCGCTGATGGTCTTCACCGAGTTGTTGAATGACATGGTGGTTCGCAGTATGGACTTCCAGACCTTTACCGACGCCTCGGCGGCCAATGCCTATGGCGAGTACCTGCAACTGGCGGGCTAGTGCTTTAGAATGGCCGCCTTTCCCATTGGCCAGGACCTGCAACATGGCACGTAAAGAGTTTGCCCACCACGAAGCCGTTTCCGCCTTGGTGCGTGAAGAAGAGGGTGGCTATAGCGCCGCCATCGCCGTCAAGGCGCTGGATGGCATGGGCGCACCGCGCTTTCACAAGATCCTCGATGGACAGACGTTCAAGACTGCCTCCGACGCCGACGATGCCGCAGCTCTGCAACTGGAGCGCTTGGTCGATGTAGATGAAGACGGTCAGCTCTCTTGGGCAACTTCCGCCAACTAAAAACACCGCTGATCCAAATCTGGGAGCGGGCTTGTGTGGGAGCGGGCTTGCTCGCGAATGCGGTGGATCAGTTGGCATATGCATTGACTGATACGCCCCCTTCGCGAGCAAGCCCGCTCCCACATTTTTATCTCGTTCCAATCAGCGTTTCGCGGCGCCTGGGCGGTACATTTTGAACAGCGCTTCCGGCCCCAACTGAAAATAATCCGCCGGGCCACCTCCACGCAGGATCGGCTGGGCGGCAGCCGTGTCGTACACCCCGTCTTTCAGCAGCCATTTGGCGATATGCACCGCGACCACCTCGCCGAGCACCAACCAGCTTGGCACCAGCTCCTTGTCGGCGCGCTGCAGCTGAATGATCTGCGTCACCTTGCACTCGAACGACACCGGGCTTTCGGCCACGCGAGGCACGGCGATCACCTTTGAAGCCACCGGCGTCAAGCCGGCCAATTCAAACTCGTTGACCTCGGGTGATACCGGCGCGCAACTCTGGTTCATCTGCTCGGCCAGCGGGCGGGTAGCCAGGTTCCACACGAATTCGCCAGTCTGTTCGATGTTGTTCAGGCTGTCTTTGCGCCCGACACTGGAAAACCCAATGATCGGCGGAATGTAGTTGAACGCGTTAAAGAAACTGTAGGGCGCCAGGTTCAGGCGGCCCTGGCTGTCGTGTGACGAAATCCAGCCAATCGGGCGCGGGCCGACAATCGCATTGAACGGGTCATGGGGCAGGCCGTGGCCGTTGGCGGGTTCGTAGAAATGAATATCGTCGGACATGGCCGGGGTTCCTGCTGCGCGGTTCTGGGGAGGGCACCATAGTGCAATCCGGCGCGGCGGATTTCTATCATCCATATGGAATTTTCATACAGCCCCCACCTATTTTTCACAGCTCCCGGGTCAGTCTGCGCGCCAGGTCGACACCCCCTGTAAGTCGACCGATTGAACGACTGAGCCTTTGGAGCCTTCTGCACAATGAACAAACTTCCTCAGATCACCCTGGCGTTCTGGGTCATGAAAATCTGCGCCACGACCCTGGGCGAAACCGCCGGGGACTTGCTGTCGATGACCTTGAATGTCGGCTACGCCATCAGCTCGATGATCCTGATCAGCGTGTTCCTGGTCACTCTGGTGACGCAACTCTGGTCGAAAACCTACAACCCGGTGCTGTACTGGATCGTGATCCTGTCCACCAGCACCGCCGGCACCACCATGTCGGACTTTATGGACCGCACGCTGGGGCTGGGTTATGCCACGGGCTCGATGATTCTGGTGTCGATCCTGGTGGCGATCTTTGCCCTGTGGCGTATCAGCGGCGACTCGCTGAACGTGAACAAGGTGCAGACCTTTCGCGGTGAGCTGTTCTACTGGATGGCGATCCTGTTCTCCAACACCCTGGGCACGGCGCTGGGTGATTTCCTCGCGGATGATTCCGGGCTGGGGTTCGCTGGTGGCGCGTTGCTGATCGGAGCGAGTATCGCGGTGGTGGTGTTGCTTAAATACTTCACGCGGATTTCGTCGGTGCTGCTGTTCTGGGTGGCGTTTGTGTTGACCCGGCCGTTCGGCGCAACCCTGGGTGACTTCCTGACCAAACCCCATGAAAAGGGCGGGCTGGACTTTGGCACCATCGGCTCGTCGGCCGTGTTGGCGGCGGTGCTGGTGGTGATGATTGCCGGGGCGGCGTATGCCCAGCGTCGGTATGGACGCCAGGCGGCTGCCGAGCTGTCTTGAGGGCAATGAAAAAGGGCCGTGTCATTGACTGACATGGCCCTTTTTTTACGCCTGCCGAACCCTTAGTCCGTAGTAATCCGCGAATGCTTGCGGGTGTCCTTCATGGTCACATACACCAACAGCGACACCGCAATACACGCGGTGACGTACCAGTAGTAACCGGTTTCCATACCAATGCTCTTGAACCACAGCGCGATGTATTCAGCGGTGCCGCCGAAGATCGACACGGTCAGCGCATAGGGCAAGCCAACGCCCAGAGCGCGGATTTCGGTGGGGAACAATTCGGCCTTCACCACGGCGTTGATCGAGGTGTAGCCGCTGACGATGATCAGCGCCGCCATGATCAGGAAGAACGCGCCCCACCAGGTCTGGATGGTGTGCAGGGTGGTGAGGATCGGCACGGTGAACAGGGTGCCGAGGACGCCGAAGGCGATCAGGATCGGCCGGCGGCCAACCTTGTCCGACAGCCCGCCGATGATGGGTTGCAGGCACATGAACAGGAACAGCGTGGCCGCCGAAATGGTGGTGGAGTCGGAGATGCTCATGCCGACGGTGTTCACCAGGTATTTCTGCATGTAGGTGGTGTAGGTGTAGAACGCCAGGGTGCCGCCCATGGTCAGGCCGACCACGGTCATCAGTTCCTTGGGGTGGCGCATCAAGGTGCGCATTGCGCTTTCCTTGGCCTTTTCTTTCTTGGTGAACGACTCGGTTTCTTCCATGCCACGACGCAGGTACAGCGCCACTACCGCGCACAGGGCGCCGATGGCGAACGGGATACGCCAGCCCCAGTCGTACAGTTGTTCGGTGGTCAGCAATTGTTGCAGCACGATCAATACCGCCAGGGCGATGAGCTGGCCGGAGATCAGGGTCACGTACTGGAAGCTGGAGTAGAAGCCCCGACGTTCCTTGGTCGCCATTTCGCTGAGGTAAGTGGCGGAGGTGCCGTATTCACCGCCGACCGACAGGCCCTGCAGCAAACGGGCGAATACCAGCAGGATCGGCGCACCGATACCAATGGCTTCATAGCCCGGGCTCAGGGCAATCAGCAAAGAGCCGAAGCACATCAGGTACACCGAGGCCATCAAGGCTTTTTTACGCCCGACCTTGTCGGCGTACAGGCCCATCAGCCAGCCACCGATCGGGCGCATCAGGAAGCCCACGGCGAAGATCGCGGCGGTGTTCAGGAGTTGGGCGGTGGTGTCGCCTTTCGGGAAAAAGGTCTTGGCGAAATACAGGGAGAAAGCCGCGTAGACGTACCAGTCGTACCACTCGACCATGTTGCCGACCGATCCGCTGAAGATCGACCTGATACGGCTGGAGGTGGTGCGTCCTTTTGCCGGCGCAGTCGCCGACCCCAGAGGCAGGGAGTTGGAGTTATCCATTTAAGGATCCTTCATCTAATTGTTTTTGTGGAGCGCGCGGTAGCGCAGCCTGGCTGGGCTATAGCAGGAGCTGTGCCAAGCCGATGAAGGCCCGGTCTAGAAGGGTTTGCGGAAATTTTTGAGCGGAAAATTGCTGATGAATCAAGGGGGATGAGCGGAAATCCGCCGACGAAGATCGCTCCCACGCTCTGCGTGGGAGCGCATCCTGTGACGTTCCGCGTCATGATTTTAAGGGCGGACGCGGAGCGTCCAGAGCTGCATTCCCACGCGGAGCGTGGGAACGATCGGGTTAGAGGAACGTATCCCGCGCCAGGCCATGGCGCTGCATTTTTTCATTGAAGGTGCGCCGTGGCAGTTGCAGCTCGGCCAGCACCGCCTTGATATCGCCTTTGTGCCGGGTCAGCGCGGCTTTCAGGCAATGGGCTTCAAATGCTTCCTGCTGCGCCGCCAACGATTGCCCCGCTTCGATGCCTTCCGGCTCCGGTTCACCCAGCCCCAGCACCTGGCGTTCCGCGGCATTGGCCAGCTCCCGCACATTCCCCGGCCAGTCATGGCTGAGCAGGCGCCCCAGCGCGGGTCCGCTCAGCGGCGCGAAGTTGCGGCCCAGGCGCTCGGCGGCGCTTTGTGCAAAGTGCTCGAACAGCAGGGGAATGTCTTCCCGGCGTTCCCGCAGCGGTTGCAGGCGCAGTTGTGCGACGGTCAGGCGATAGGCCAAGTCCTCGCGAAAACGCCCGGCGCGAGCTTCGTCCAGCAGGTCGGGTTTGGTGGCGGCGATGATCCGCAAGTCCACCTTGATGCTTTGATTGGAACCGAGCCGTTCGAGTTTTTGCTCCTGCAACACCCGCAGCAATTTCACCTGCTGGGCCAGCGGCATGCTTTCGATCTCATCGAGAAACAGCGTGCCGCCATTGGCGTATTCCAGCTTGCCGATGCGCTTGCCCTGGGCGCCGGTGAACGCGCCACTTTCATGGCCGAACAGCTCGGCTTCAAACAGCTGCTCGGGAATCGCCGCGCAGTTCAGCGCCACAAACGGCTTCTTCGCCCGGGGGCCGAAATCATGCAGGCAACGGGCGACCAGCTCCTTGCCGCTGCCGGTTTCGCCGCGAATCAACACATTGACCGGCAAGCCGGCCAGGTCCAGGACTTGCCGGCGCAGGTTCTGCAAACCCCGGGACACCCCCAGCAGGCTCGATTCCAGTTGGGCACGGTGATCGGCCTGCTGATGCAAGCGGCGGTTTTCCAGCACCAGCCCGCGCTTGTCCAGCGCCCGGCGCAGGCTGCTGAGCAGGGCTTCGGGGCTGAAGGGTTTTTCGAGGAAGTCGTAGGCGCCGTCGCGCATGGCTTCGACGGCCATCGGCACATCGCCGTGGCCGGTGAGCAGAATCACCGGCAGGTCGGCGTCACGCCGCTGCACTTCAGCCAGCAACTCCAGGCCGCTGAGGCCGGGCATGCGCACGTCGCTCAGGATCACCCCGGGAAAGTCCCTGGGCAATTGCGCCAGGCATTCTTCGGCGCGGCCGAACAACTGCACCTCAAAGCCCGACAGGCTCAGCCATTGCTCGACGGCCGTGCGAATGCTGGCTTCGTCATCGACTACAATCACCGCGTTCAACATAGGTCTGGTGTCTCCAGCGCGATGGGCAAGGTCAGGGTAAAGATCGCCCCGTCACCTTGATTGCCGGCGCTCAGGCGCCCGCCAAGTTCGTGGACGATAGCGTACGACACGGCGAGCCCCAAGCCGAGCCCGTCGCCTACCGGCTTGGTGGTGAAGAACGGGTCGAACACGCTGTTGAGGTTTTCCTCGGCGATCCCGCCGCCGCTGTCGCTGACGGTCAGGTGCCATAGCTGCTGATCGGCGTGCAGACGGATCTCCAGGCGCTTGCGTGGCTTGTCGGCCATGGCGTCGAGGGCGTTGCGCAGCAGGTTGATCAGCACCTGTTCGAGGCGGATCGCGTCGCCGCGTACCCAGGCCGGGCGGGTCAGGTCCAGTACGGTGCCGATGGCTTCGTCCCGCAGGCGCGCATCGAGCAAGTGCAGGGACTGGTCCACCACCGTCGCCAGGTCGAGGCGTTCGCGCAGGCCGCTGGGGCTCTTGCGGGCGAAGGTCTTGAGGTGGCCGGTGAGCGCGGCCATGCGTGTGAGCATGTCGTCCAGCGGGGTCAGGGCCTGGTAGGCGTCGTCCACCCGGCCATGGTCCAGCAGCAGCCGCAGAGTCGCCAACTGCATGCGCTGGGCGGTCAATGGCTGGTTGATTTCGTGAGCGAGGGCGGCAGACATCTGCCCCAGCGCTGCCAGTTTGGCGGATTGCACCAGGCCATCCTGGGCAGTACGCAGGGCGCGGGTGCGTTCTTCCACCAGTTGTTCAAGTTCTTCGCGGCTGCGCTGGCGCAAGCGGGCGAGGCGCCAGCGCTGGGTCAGGAACAGCACCAGGAACACCAGCGCCAGCCATGAGCCGGCGGCGGCGAGGCCGGCGTTGCGTTGGTCTTCAAAGGCAAATTGTGGCTTGCGCAGCAGGTGCAAGGTCCAGCCTTCGGCCTTCAGCGGCAGGGATTCCCAAATGTAATTGGCCTTGCCGTCGGGGCCGTCGACGCGCATCAGGTGGCTGTTTTCGTCAAAGCGCTGCAACGCTTCGGTGTCCAGCGGCAGCAATTGTTTCTTGTCGTATTGGCGGGTGGCCTTGAGTTCGGCGTGGTCGCTGTCCGACAACGGACGCAGCGCGCGGTAGCGCCAGCCCGGCTGATTGGCGATAAACACAATGCCCCGGGCATCGCTGACCAGCAGCAAGTCATTGCCCTGGGCCCACTCGCGCTCCAGTTCCGGGAACTCCAACTTGACCACCATGGCGCCGAGGAACTGCTCGTTCTCGCCGACCACCGCGCTGGAGAGGAAATACCCCGGAATCCCGGTGGTCACGCCCACTGCATAAAAACGCCCGGTGCCCTGGCTCAGGGTTTGGCTGAAGTAGGGACGAAACGCGTAGTTGTGCCCCACATAACTGCTGGGCAGGTTCCAGTTGCTGGCGGCCACGGCGAGGCCGTTGCGGTCCATCAGTTCCAGGGTCGAGGACTGGGCGGCGCCGTTGATGCGCTCCAGCTTGCGGTTGAGCAAATCCTGGGTGGCGGTGTCCAGCGGGCCCTTCAGGGCGCTGATCATTTCCGAGTCCAGGGCCAGCACGGCGGGCAGGGCGCGGTAACGTTCGATCAGGGTGTGCAGGGAGTTGCCATAAAGCATGAGCTGCTGATTGGCGCGGGCGGCGTCATCCACCAGGGCCAGGCGTTCGGCGTGGCGGGTGGCCAGGGCGGCAGCCAGCATCGCACCGGCGATGATCAGCAGGGAGTAGAAGGTCAAACGCAAAGGCCGGGGAATCGCGATCATTCGAGGATGAACAGTGCAATTGGGGGCGAGCACCATAGCATGAGGCGCATGGCTGTTGTGGCGAGGGAGCTTGCTCCCGCTGGGGCGCGTAGCGGCCCCAAAAAAATGGGAGCGCTGCGCACTGGAGCGGGAGCAAGCTCCCTCGCCACAGTGAGAGGTGCATGAAACAAAAAAAGGCGACCGTAGTGGTCGCCTTTTATCCTTGCAGGGGAAATGCTTACTGCACTTCAACCGCCAGGCTTTCACTGATCTTTTTCTGCCAGATGGCAGGACCGGTGATGTGTACCGACTCACCCTTGCTATCAACGGCAACGGTGACCGGCATGTCTTTCACGTCGAACTCGTAGATCGCTTCCATGCCCAGCTCGGCGAACGCCACGACGCGGGACTTCTTGATGGCCTGGGCCACCAGGTAAGCCGCGCCGCCCACTGCCATCAGGTAAACCGCCTTGTGGTCCTTGATCGCTTCGATAGCGGTCGGGCCGCGCTCGGATTTGCCGATCATGCCCAACAGGCCGGTTTGTTCGAGGATCTGGCGGGTGAACTTGTCCATCCGCGTGGCGGTGGTCGGACCGGCAGGCCCCACCACTTCTTCGCGCACCGGATCAACCGGGCCGACGTAGTAGATGAAGCGACCCTTGAGGTCCACCGGCAGGGTTTCGCCCTTGTTCAGCATCTCGACCATGCGCTTGTGCGCGGCGTCGCGACCGGTGAGCATCTTGCCGTTGAGCAACACGGTTTCGCCCGGCTTCCAGCTCTGCACGTCTTCCGGGGTCAGGGTGTCGAGGTTGACGCGACGGGCCGACGGGCCGGCTTCCCAGACGATTTCCGGGTAGGCGTCCAGCGGTGGCGCTTCGAGCGATGCAGGGCCCGAGCCGTCGAGCACGAAGTGCGCATGACGGGTGGCGGCGCAGTTGGGGATCATGCACACCGGCAGCGAGGCTGCGTGGGTCGGGTAGTCCATGATTTTCACGTCGAGCACGGTGGTCAGGCCACCCAGGCCCTGGGCGCCGATGCCCAGTTGGTTGACCTTCTCGAACAGCTCCAGGCGCATCTCTTCGATACGGTTGGACGGGCCGCGCTTCTTCAGCTCGTGGATGTCGATGGATTCCATCAACACTTCCTTGGCCATTACCGCGGCTTTCTCGGCGGTGCCGCCGATGCCGATGCCAAGCATGCCCGGTGGGCACCAGCCGGCGCCCATGGTCGGAACGGTCTTGAGCACCCAGTCGACGATCGAGTCGGACGGGTTGAGCATGGCCATTTTCGACTTGTTCTCGGAACCACCGCCCTTGGCGGCCACGTCCACTTCCACGGTGTTACCCGGGACGATGGAGTAGTGGATCACGGCAGGGGTGTTGTCCTTGGTGTTTTTACGCGCACCGGCCGGGTCGGCGAGGATCGAAGCCCGCAGGACGTTTTCCGGCAGGTTGTAGGCCTGGCGCACGCCTTGGTTGATCATGTCGTCCAGGCTCATGGTGGCGCCATCCCAGCGCACGTCCATGCCTACACGTACAAATACGGTGACAATCCCGGTGTCCTGGCAGATCGGGCGGTGGCCGGTGGCACACATGCGCGAGTTGATCAGGATCTGAGCCATGGAGTCACGGGCCGCTGGCGATTCTTCGCGCAGGTAGGCCTCGTGCATCGCCTGGATGAAGTCAACGGGATGGTAGTAGGAAATGAATTGCAGGGCGTCGGCAACGCTCTGAATCAGGTCGTCTTGCTTGATCACGGTCATGAGTCGCGCTCCTCTATAAGGGAACATTCAATAAAGGTGGCGTCAGTGTTGCATCGGTCGGCTGAAGCCACCTTTCCAAGGCACGCCAAAGTGGTGCAGGCGCGACGCTAAAAAGGCGCGGCAGTATAACCCGCCACGGTGGCCGATACACCCGACTATGGTCAAACTCTACCGGGCGTGATTCCCTGTAGACGCCTTTTTGATCCGAGACCCTTGATGCCTGAACTTCACGTCGGTGAACGCCACTGGTCGGTAGCCGCCGGCAGCAACCTGCTGGATGCCCTGAACCAGGCGGGCGTGGCCGTGCCTTATAGTTGCCGCGCCGGCAGCTGCCATGCCTGCCTGGTGCGTTGCCAGGGTGATATCCAGGACAACCAGCCGGATGCCCTGAGCCCGGCGCAGCGCCAGGATGGCTGGCGCCTGGCGTGCCAGTGCCAGGTCGCAGGTGACTTGCAGGTCGAAGCCTTCGACCCGCTGCGTGACGGGTTGCCGGCGACGGTGTTGAGCGTCGATTGGTTGAACCCGAGTGTACTGCGCCTGCGGCTGCAACCCGAACGCGGCTTGCGCTACCGGGCAGGGCAGCATCTGGTGTTGTGGGCCGGCAGCGTTGCGCGGCCTTATTCATTGGCCAGCCTGCCCCAGGAAGATCCGTTTCTCGAATTTCACATCGATTGCCGCCTGCCCGGCGAATTCAGCGACGCCGCCCGCCAATTCAAGGCCGGTGACAGCCTGCGCCTGGGCGAATTGCGGGGCGGCGCCTTGCAGTACGACCCCGACTGGCAATCGCGGCCGCTCTGGCTGCTGGCCTCGGGCACCGGACTCGGCCCGCTATGGGGCGTGTTGCGCGAGGCCTTGCGCCAGGATCACCAGGGCGCCATCCGGGTCATTCACCTGGCCCATGACGCGGGCGGTCATTACCTCGCCGGGCCATTGGCCCAGCTGGCTGGTGCGCATCCGAACGTGACCGTTGAGCTATGGACAGCGGCTGAGGTGACGCAGGCGTTGGCGCAACTGCGGCTTGTTTCCCGGCAAACTCTGGCTTTACTCTGCGGGCACCCGGCCAGTGTCGAGGCCTTTTCCAAGCGCCTGTTCCTGGCCGGACTGCCGCGCAATCAACTGCTGGCCGATGTGTTCCTGCCCCGTGGTTGAGCGCTGAATTTCCCAGCCGCGAGATTTGTCATGACCGATGCCATCCTGCAGCAACGCGAACGCGGGTTGCTGATTTTGCAGCTCAATCGCCCGGACAAGAAAAATGCCCTGACCCGCGCCATGTACAGCCAATTGGCCGAGGCACTGGAGCAGGCGGATGCCGATACGAGCGTCAACGCCGTGTTGATCCAGGGCAGCAGCGAGTGCTTCACCGCCGGTAACGATATTGGCGACTTCCTCGAACAACCGCCGGCGGATCTCGACAGCCCGGTCTTCAATTTCATGCGCAGCTTGCTCAACTGCCGCAAGCCGGTGATTGCGGCAGTGGCGGGCGTGGCGGTGGGAATTGGCACGACGCTGCTGCTGCATTGTGACCTGGTGTATGTCAGCCGGGATGCACGGTTGCGCATGCCGTTCGTCAACCTGGGGCTGTGTCCGGAGTTTGGGTCCAGCTTGATCCTGCCGCGCTTGCTGGGGCATGCCAAGGCGGCGGAGTTGCTGCTGCTGGGTGAAGGGTTCACCGGCGAACAGGCTGCCGCCTGGGGCATTGCCACCGAGGCATTGGGTAGCGGTGAATCGGCCCTGGCCAAGGCGCGGGAAATTGCTGGACGGTTTGAGACCCTGGCGCCGGGCGCGGTGCAGGTCAGCAAGCATCTGATGAAAAGCGTTGATCGCGAGCAGTTGCGCAAGGTGATCGAGGAGGAGGGGGCGTTGTTTACCCAGAGGTTGAAGTCGCCGGAGGCGATTGCGGCGTTGTCGGGGTTTATCACTCGGAGATGAATGAGCGTTGACTGGTCGGCCGTCTTCGCGAGCAAGCCCGCTCCCACATTCGACCGTGTTTCTTCAGGATGTACGCGATCAAATGTGGGAGCGGGCTTGCTCGCGAATAGGCCAGTAAAGCCAACACACAAGCCAATTTGCAATGCAAAAAGCCCCGCCATTCACATGGCAGGGCTTTTGTTTTTCAGCGAGCGGTCACTCAGACCATTGGGTCGCCAACGTGCAGGATCTTCATGCCGTTGGTGCCGCCGATGGTGTGGTAGCTGTCGCCCTTGGTCAGGATGACCCAGTCGCCTTTCTCCACGACGCCGCGCTTGAGCAACTCGTCGATCGCGGCCTGGCTGACTTGCTCAGGCGGTAGCGATGCCGGGTCGAACGGTACGGTGTAGACGCCGCGGAACATGGCCGCACGGGCCTGGGTTTCGCGGTGCGGGGAGAACGCGTAGATCGGGATCGAGGAACGGATGCGCGACATGATCAACGGCGTGTAGCCACTTTCGGTCAGGGCGATGATCGCTTTCACACCCGGGAAGTGGTTGGCGGTGTACATGGCCGCCAGGGCGATGCTCTGGTCGCAGCTTTCGAAGACCTTGCCGATACGGTGGCTGGAGGTCTTGCTGGTCGGGTGCTTTTCAGCACCGACGCAGATGCGTGCCATGGCCTGCACGGCTTCCAGCGGGTACGGGCCAGCCGCACTTTCAGCTGAAAGCATCACGGCGTCGGTGTAGTCGAGCACGGCGTTGGCCACGTCGGACACTTCGGCACGGGTTGGCATCGGGTTCTGGATCATCGACTCCATCATCTGGGTCGCAACGATCACCGCCTTGTTGTGGCGACGTGCGTGCAGGATGATTTTCTTCTGGATACCGATCAGCTCGGCGTCACCGATTTCCACACCCAGGTCGCCACGGGCAACCATCACGGCGTCGGAAGCCTTGATCAGGCCGTCGAGGGTTTCGTCATCGGCCACGGCTTCGGCGCGTTCGATCTTCGCCACCAGCCAGGCAGTGCCGCCGGCTTCGTCGCGCAGTTTACGGGCGTATTCCATGTCGGCGGCGTCGCGCGGGAAGGATACCGCGAGGTAGTCCACTTCCATTTCGGCGGCGAGCTTGATGTCGGCCTTGTCTTTTTCAGTCAGGGCCGGGGCAGTCAGGCCACCGCCACGACGGTTGATGCCTTTGTGGTCCGACAGCGGGCCGCCGATGATCACGGTGCAATTCAGTTCGGTCGGGGTGGCGGTGTCGACGCGCATTACCACACGGCCGTCGTCCAGCAGCAGTTCGTCGCCCACGCCGCAGTCTTTCACCAGGTCCGGGTAGTCGATACCCACGACTTGCTGGTTGCCTTCGGTCAGGGGATGGCTGGTGGAGAAGGTGAACTGGTCACCGATCTTCAGCTCGATCCGCTTGTTGGCAAATTTGGCGATACGGATTTTCGGGCCTTGCAGGTCACCCAGCAACGCCACGAAGCGGCCATGCTTGGCGGCCAGGTCACGCACCAGCTTGGCGCGAGCCTTGTGCTCGTCCGGGGTGCCGTGGGAGAAGTTCAGACGGGCAACGTCCAGGCCAGCCAGAATCAGCTGTTCGAGGACTTCCGGCGAGTTACTGGCCGGGCCAAGGGTGGCGACGATTTTGGTACGACGGACGGACATGCACGGACTCCTGAGTTCAAGCGCTGGGGAAGGCTACTATGCTCTTTGGTTGTAGTCATTGTTCGTTTGCACTACTTATCGATGATTCGCTTGTTTTCACTCTGCATGAACAGATGAACAACCTTGAAGATTTTCGATGAAGGGTCGATACACTGCACAAGACAGGAGAACCCCCATGCGAATCGTGATCATTGCTGCCCTGGCCGTCAGTGTTGTCGGCTGCACCCGTTGGTCGATGGACCATCATTTGAACAATGCGTACCGCGCCTACGGTGTGGGCGATTGCCAGCGGGTCACCCTTGAGTTGTCCCAGGTCGACCGTGAAAGCCGTTCCCGGCGCTACGTGCAACCGGAAGTCTCGATGTTGCGCGGGCAGTGCCTGGAGCGCGAGAAGCTGTTTGTCGATGCGGCGCAAACCTATCAGTTCATCATCAGCCAGTACCCGGCGAGCGAGTACGCATTCCGTGCCCGTGCCCGTTTGGATACCCTGCAGCAACTGGGGCATTACCCCGGCGCGAGCGTTGCCCAGCCGCGGCCGGCGTCGTTGTGATGATATTTGTCATGCCATAGCTGGCTCGTTGCCAGTCTTGGGCTAATCTTTGAATGTCAGTTTGTATAAGTTTCTATTCAAACGGATGGCGTTCCCGGATTTGGCAGCTGTAAAAGTGGCAACGCGTTTGCGGTTGTCGCACCGATATCCGGGGAGAGCGGGCCTTCAGGCTCGTTTCGAATCACTGGAGCGGCCACATATATGGCCATTGGATGGCGACCTCATCATGTTTACTCACCGACGGATCGAGCGGCATCAGTTACCTTGCTTCCTTCAAGTGTTCAACCGCCTGACGGACAAGCCAATCGGCTATCTGGGCAATGTTTCCGAGCAGGGCCTGATGTTGATCAGCCAGTTACCCATGATGGTCGATGTGGAGTTCGAGCTGCGCTTGAAGATCCCCGGGCCTGAGGGTGAGGTGCAGGCGGTAGACCTCACGGCCACCTGCCTGTGGTGTCATGAGGATATAAACCCCCAGCATTACGATTCCGGGTTCAGCATATCCCAGGCCCCTGCCGAATATGGGGAGGTGATCAGCGCGCTGCTGGATTACTTCAGCTTTGATCCGTTGCAGGCCTCTGCCTAGGTGCTGCATCCGGCGTTCATAGCGCGCCGGCTTTTTTCCAGCCCAGGTAGCGGGTCACCAGGGCGGCACCCAGGTCCGAAGGCAGTGTGTCCAGTACCGACAGCCCGTGGGCGTTCAAGCGGTCGTGGAGCTCGTCCCGGGTATTGAGATAGTTGATCGTGCCGCAGTAGGCCAGGGCTTCGGGCAGGGTTTGCACGGGAGCCTGGCGTAACTGGTCAAGGACCTCCTCCCGCAGGCTTGCGACCATTACCCGGTGCTGGCGGCTGATGCGCTTTACGGCGCTGAGTAACTCTTCATCTTCCTCCTCCCGCAAATTGGTCACTACGATCACCAGCGAGCGACGTTTCTGCCGGGCCAGCAGTTGGCTGGCGGCCGCCTGGTAATCGGCCGTACGCCGGGACGTGTCCAGGTCATACACCGCATTCAGCAACAGGTTGAGCTGGCCACTGCCCTTGACCGGCGCCAGGTAGCGCGGCTGGTCGCAGGCAAAGGTGCACAGCCCTACGGCATCGCCCTGGCGCAAGGCTACATAACTGAGCAGCAGGCAGGCGTTGAGCGCGTGGTCGAAGTGCGACAGTTCGGCGTCCTGGCTGCGCATACGGCGGCCACAATCGAGCATGAACATAATCTGCTGGTCGCGCTCGTCCTGGTACTCCCTGGCAATGGGCGTGCGTTGCCGGGCGGTGGCTTTCCAGTCGATCTGGCGCAGGCTGTCACCTTCGCGAAACTCACGCAGCTGGTGAAACTCCAGGCCCAGCCCACGCCGTTGCCGCTGGCGTACGCCCAGCTGGTTGAGCCAGTTGTCCACCGCCAGCAACTGCGCGCCATACAGGCGTGCGAAGTCCGGGTAGACCCGGGTGGCGTCGCTGACGTCGATCAGGCGCCGGGCCGACCATAGCCCCAGGGCGCTGGGCAGATGCACTTCACAGCGGGTAAAGCTGAAATGCCCGCGCCTTTGGGGCCTTAGCCGATAACCCAGTTCACTGTGCTCGCCGGGCCGCAGTTCGATGGACTGCGGCAGGTCCTCCACCGCCAGGCCGTCAGGCACATGATCGAATACCTGGACCGCCAACGGCTGGGGATAATCGTGCTCCAGGCTTACCCGCACTTCCCCCCAGCGCCCCAGTGCCAGGCTGCCGGGCATCTGCCGTCGCACGCGCGGGGACGGCCGGCGGCGCAGGCGGCTGGCATCCAGCAAGGCCAGCAGCAACAGGGCCAGCAGCAGGCCCCACGTCACTGAGTGCAGGGCGTCTGGCACCTTGACCTGTAGCGCCACCAGTGCGCCGAGCAGGATACTCAGGCCCAGCAGTACACCGAGCCAGGTCAACAGCAGGCGGGTTGGTCTCATGGGCGTCTCATTGGCGTGGCGCCGGGACTTGGTCCAGCAATTGCCGGAGCACCTGGTCGACTTCCAACCCGTCGATATCCAGCTCCGGGGCAATACGCACCCGATGGCGCAACACTGCCAGGGCGCAGCCCTTGATGTCGTCCGGGGTCACGAACTCGCCCCCGCGCAGCAAGGCCCGAGCCCGTGCACCGCGAACCAGGGCGATGGAGGCCCGGGGCCCGGCGCCGATGGTCAGGCCCGGCCAACTGCGCGTAGTGCGGGCCAGGCGCACGGCGTAGTCGAGCACCTGCTCATCCAGCGCCAACTCGCTGGCAATCTGTTGCAACAGCAGCACGTCTTCGGCTTGCAGCACCGTGCGCAGCGGCTGTACGTCGAGCATGTCGGCTCGGGACGAGCGGGTGACTTCGCGCACCATGTCCAGTTCCTGCTGTGCCTCGGGATAGTCCATGCGCACCTTGAGCATGAAACGGTCCAGTTCGGCTTCGGGCAACGGGTAAGTACCTTCCTGCTCGATGGGGTTCTGGGTGGCCAGTACCATGAACGGCTGGCCGATGGGCAGCGCCTCGCCTTCAAGGGTTACCTGGCGTTCCTGCATGGCTTCCAGCAACGCTGCCTGGGTTTTCGCCGGGGCACGGTTGATCTCGTCAGCCAACAGCAGGTTGGTGAACAACGGTCCCTTGCGCAGCTTGAACTGTTCGGTATGCAGGTCGTATACGGCATGGCCGGTCACGTCGCTGGGCATCAGGTCCGGGGTGAACTGGATGCGCGCGAACTCGCCTCCAAAACAGCGTGCCAGCGCGCGTACCAGCAAGGTCTTGCCCAGGCCGGGAACCCCTTCAAGCAACACATGGCCGCCCGCGATCAACGCCGTGAGCACGTCATCGATCACCGGGTCCTGACCGATAACCGCCTTGCGCAGTTCGACGCGCAAGGCCTGGGCCAGTTGGCTGGCGCGCTGAATCGGGTCAGTGGCGGGAAATTCGCTCATAGGGCATTCCTGAGGGTTTGCAGGCAGGCCACCTGGCGGCTGAAATCGGCGCTGGAGAGCCGTTTCGTCGCAGGTGGGCCAAGGGCCTGGCTGATAACAAGGGAGGGTTGGCGGGTCAGGCGTTCAAGCACCCGCAATTGTTCGGCTGTATCGAGGTGTTCGAACCCGGGATGACGGCGCCGAGCGGTGCGCTGGATGTCGCGCTGCAAGGCTTGCAGCAAGCTGTCTTGCCCGCTGCGGCGCAACAGGAAGTCGGCACTGGCGTTCAAGTGTTCCTGCAATTGCCGGCGTGCCTTGGGCGCCGGTTGCCGGATCGGACCCTGGCGCAGGCTGGCGTGCCAGAGGCCCAGGGCGATCAGTGCGGCAAGTGCCACCAGTGCCTGGGGGAAGTAGCGCAACAACAGGCTGAACAGGTCCTCGACATCCGTGTTGAACAGCAGAGTGACCTGGGTGCCCTGGCTCAGGTACCAGAGCAGCCACGCGTTATCGTGCAGGCCGATGCCGGGGTTTTTCCACAGGTCGCTGTCGGTGACCACGGTCACACGCCCTTGCCCGAGGTTGACCTGCATCAGGTGCGTCGACCGGGCGCTGTTGGCCGAGAATTGTGCCAGGTGCCTGGGGTCGGTGAGGTTGAAGTCGGTGTCGAAGCTGAAATAGGCCGGCGCTGTTTCGTTGTCCACATAGAGTTTGGTCAGGTCCGGCGTGTTCTTTTTACGCGCGGGTGCCGGAGCGTCGAATTCTTCACTGAAGGATTGGTGTATCTGCACACGATCCAGCAACAGGTCGCCACTTTCACCGGTGTCCTCATCCCACAGCGCTTCGGCTACCAGCAGCAGATGGCCGCCAGCCCGGGTCCACTGCAGCAATTGATCAACCTGGGGCGGGCTCATGTTGCTGCGCTCGCCCAGCAACAGCAGGCTGTTGCCCTTGGGCGAAAGGCTGGCCAGCCGTTCGAGGCTGTTGGCATGTTCCACCACCAGGCCCTGCTGGCGCAGAAAGTGTTCAGCTGCCAGGTAGGGGTTGGCCAGGGCTTCGGGTGAAGGGCCGCGATCGACCACTTCCTGATAAGGAATCGCCTTGTGCCAGGCATAAAAACCGCCGGCTGCCAGCAAGCCCGCGACCAGCAGCCCGACCCACAGCAACGGCCGGTTCATTGCGCCGCTCCCGAACCGAACAGGGTTCGCCAATCGCTGCATAGCTGTTGTTGCGCCAAGGCAGGCGGCAGGCGATGGCCATAGGCAAGGTTTTGCCAGTAACGGGTCAGCTCACCGCTGAATGCCAGCAGCTGCGGTTGTTGCAGTTGGCGGATACGTTCCAGGACTTCACCTTCCGTGTCGGCACTTTTCAGCGGCAGGTTGAAGTCGTGCAGCAAGCGGCTGAGCAACCCACGGTAGAGCAGGCCGAGGGCTTCCCGGGGCTGTGTTGCCCACAGCTGTTCGGCGGCGTCTGCGATGTCTTCGGGCAAGGTGTCAGCCCCCAGTTCAAGGCCGAACAGCTGCGAAGGCACGGGTTTGGCAGCCTTGGGTTTGCGCGGGCTGCGGCGGCTGACAAAGGCATGCAGCCAGTCGCGGTAGCGCCAGATCACCAGTGCCAGGCCACCTGCCAGCAATCCCCAGAGCAGTACTTCAAGGCCCTTGGCGATGTGCTTGAACGAATCACTGTTGAGGTTTTTCAGCAATGCTTCCAGCCAGGCTGGCAGCTTGGCATCACCTGCCGCTTTGTTTTTGTCGGCTGCTTTATCCTCGCCGAAGCGGTAGCGAGTGAGCGTTTCCGGGTTCTTGAACGGTGGCTGCTCCAACAGCGTCTTGATCGAGTGACTGGCCGATTGTGTAGTCAGCGGCGTTTGGGGAACCGGTTCATCAGCCCATGCCGATGGGATCGGCGGAATCAGCGTCAGCCCGGCCACCAGCAACAGCAGCGACGCCACACCGCTCAGGCGCTGGCGCATTCGGCGGAACACCAGTTCCAGGTCCCAGGCTTCCAGCACCGTGCGGCGGTTCAGGTAAAGGCTGAAGCCACAGGCGACATAGATCGGCTCCCAGAACACCAGTATCAAGGCGTAGAACATGTTGGTCAGGTGCTCCAGCCAACGCCAGTCGTGGCCGGCGGTGAGCGCCAGTTGCTGCCAATCCCAGTCGCGTTCGACCTCTTGCGGCAGGAAGAAATAGAACACGGCCATCAACCCGAACCACAGGGCGATTTCCAGGTGCACCCCGATCAGGGTCAGCCAGCGCGCGGCGCCTGCGTTGCGCTGCTGCAACACCCCGAGACGTTGTTGGCGCGCCTGGCCTTGCAGCCCTTCGAGCTGGACCACCGGCATCTCGAAGCTACGGCTGAGGCTGAAGCGCCGCCAGGTCAGGCTGGCCAGCAGTTGGCCCTTGAGCAGCCGCGGCGATTGGCGCAGCGCTTGTTTCAGGCTGGGTGTTTCGCCGAACAGGGCCTTGGACAGGATATACAGTGGCAGGCGGTCGAATGCCGGTTTCAACCACCAGAACAGCAACAGCGCGGTGGTGGGGTGATTCCACAGGAGCACGCTGAACAGGGCGAAGACCGGCAAGGTCACGATGGCCCAACTGCTCATCAACAGCAGCCGGTGTTCCCGGGCCAGCAGGATGCCGAGGTCCATGGCCTCCCAGGAGGTACGCGGGCGGATCACGACGCTGGCATCACTCAGGCGCATGGCGATTCCGTCCGGCAAACAGCAGGTAGGCCGCCATCAGCAACCACAGGGCGGTGCCGACCAGGTACTTGACCCACGGCGCCACGGCATTGGTGGACGACCAGTACGCCTCGATAAACGCGGCGATCAGCAGGAACACCATCACACCACAAATCATTTGCACACTTTTGCGCGCGGCCAGGCGCAGGGATTCGCCTCTGGTGAGGGGCCCCGGTGCAATCAGCGCCCAGCCCAGTTGCAGGCCAGCCGCGCCAGCCAGGGCAATTGCGCTGAGCTCGAAGGCGCCATGGCCGATGACAAATGACCAGAACGTTTGCCCGTAGCCGATTTGCGTCAGGTGCCCGGCAACGGCGCCAATGATCAGGCCATTGAAGAACAGGAAAAATACGCTGCCCAGGCCGAACAGCAGCCCGGCGGCAAAGGTCTGGAAGGCGATACCGATGTTGTGCATCACGTAGTAGCCGAACATCATCCAGTCTTCGCTGGAAGCGCGTTCGGCTGCCCGGCCCAGGCGGCTGGCATCGGGGTTGTACATGGCCTGCATCTCGGCCACCTGCCGAGGGCTGACGATGCTGTAGATCAAGTCCGGAAACAGGTACACCAGCAAGGCAATGCCGAGCAGGCTGCCAAAGAACAGCAGGCCGGCAGCCAGCACAAATGGCCATTGCGCGCGAACCAGCCTGGGGAAATCGGCCAGCAGGAAGCTCAGCACGTTTGCCCCCATCCGGCTGCGATGACGATACAACTGTTGATGGCCGCGCAAGGCAAGCTGCTGCAACGGGTCCACCAGGTAGCTGCTGTAGCCGCGCTCCTGGGCCAGGGCCAGGTGCTGGCACAACTGCCGGTATTGATGAGGGAAGTCGACGAAGTCGGCGCCTTTGGCTTTGCCTTTCTCCAACTGCGTCAATTGCTCGGCAAAGGCTTGCCATTGTGGCTGATGGCGGCTTTCGAAAAGACTCTGTTTCATGCTGGCCCCAACAATCCGCGGGCCACACCGTTGAGTTCTGCCACGGCGCGGGCAGGGGAGACCTGCAGGGGCGTGGCCAGGATAGCGGCCAGTTCGTTGACCCGTTCGGCCGACAGTTCGCCCTGGCGTTCGGCGAAGCTGAGAATCGCCCGTTGTTCGTTCAGCTCAAGGGCGAACGGCAGGCGCAGCGCCGGGGCCTGGGGCACTTGCGGGCGGGAAAGCGGTTGTTCGCGGTAGATCACCAGAGTCCCGGCCGCCAGGTCGCCCAGGCGCTTGAAGTTGGGGTGTTGCAGGCAACTGATGGCGCCGAGGAAATAGCCGAAGGGCAGCATGTCGACAAAGCGCAGCAGGTTACGGATCAGCGAGGCGGACCAGCCGATGGGCGTGCCATCGTCCTGTACCACCCGCAGGCCCATGACCTGTTTGCCGGGCGAGCAGCCCTGGTTGAGCACTTCGAAAAGCACCATGTACCACCAACTGACGAGGAACAGCAGCAGCGAACCCAGGCCAATGCCCAGGTTGCCGAGAAAGGCCAATGCGATAAACAGGATGCCGAGAATCAGGCCGCGCAAACCCAGGTCGAAGGCAAAGGCCAGTGAGCGTACCAGCAGGCCGGCCGGGCGCAGGGGCAGGTCGATACCCTCCGGGGTCTCGATCTGGTAGCGGGTATCCAGTGGCGCAGGTGGCATCGCGGTCCTTGGCAGTGCGGCGCTGGCGCCTGGGCGGCAGCGGCGGGGTTGGAAAGACCGATGCTAGCAGTGTCGACGGTGGAAGCAACCACTCAACGATTTACTGAATATTTGTACAGGGAACACAGCGCTGGCCCCCGATGCCTGCAAGCGCCTAGACTTTGCCGGTCTTCAGCACAGGAATAGCCCGTGACCACCATTTTCTGGTACGACTATGAAACCACCGGCATCAATCCGCGTACCGACCGCCCGCTGCAGGTAGCCGGTATTCGCACCGACCTCGAGCTTAACGAGGTCGGGCCGCCGGTCAATCTCTACTGCCACCCCAGCGACGATATCCTGCCGCATCCGGCAGCGTGCGCGATCACTGGCATCACTCCCGGCGTGCTGGCGGAAAAAGGCCTGGCCGAAGCCGACTTCATGACCCGGGTGCACGCCGAGCTGGCCACCCCGGGCACTTGCGGGGCCGGCTACAACACCTTGCGTTTTGACGATGAGATGACGCGCTACAGCTTGTACCGCAATTTCTTCGATCCCTATGCCCGGGAATGGCAAGGCGGCAACAGCCGCTGGGACCTGATCGACGTGGTGCGCACTGCCTACGCCCTGCGCCCTGACGGGATCGTCTGGCCGGAACAGGACGGGCGCGTCACCCTCAAGCTTGAGCGGTTGACGGCCGCCAACGGCATCGACCACGGCCAGGCCCACGACGCCTTGTCCGATGTGCGCGCCACCATCGCCCTGGCCCGGTTGATCCGCGAGAAGCAACCCAAGCTCTATGACTGGCTGTTTCAACTGCGTAGCAAACAACGGGTCATGGACCAGGTGCGGTTGTTGCAGCCGATGGTGCATATTTCCGGTCGTTTTTCTGCCGAGCGTCATTACCTGGGGGTGGTGCTGCCGCTGGCGTGGCACCCGCGCAATCGCAATGCATTGATCGTCTGCGACCTGGGTCTCGATCCGCAAGGGCTGTTGGACGAGGACGCCGATACCTTGCGCCGGCGCTTATATACTCGCCGCGACGAGCTGGCCGAAGGTGAGTTGCCGGTACCGCTCAAGTTGCTGCACATCAATCGTTGCCCGGTGGTCGCACCGTTGAGCGTGCTTCGGCCGCAAGACCGCGAGCGTTTGCAGCTGGATATGGATGAGTGTGAGGCGCGGGCCCTGCGGCTAAGCGACGCACAGGAACTATGGCGCGATAAACTGGCGGCGATTTACGCCGAGGAAGATTTTGCGCCAAGCGCCGATCCCGAGCAGCAGCTATACGATGGTTTTATCGGGGATCGTGATCGACGTTTATGTGAGCAAGTGAGAGTCGCCGAGCCGGCGCAACTAGCGCGCCAGCAATGGCCTTTCGATGATGAACGTTTGCCTGAATTATTATTTCGCTATCGTGCACGCAACTTTCCAGACACCTTGAATAGTGAAGAGCAACAACGCTGGAGAGTTTTCTGTCAGCAACGTTTGTCAGACCCTCAATGGGGCGCGCCAAACACCCTTGAGGGTTTTAAGCAGGCGTGTCTTGAGTTGGCTGTTAGTGCCACACCGTTTCAGCGCCAGGTGCTTGATGAATGGCAGGAGTATGTTGATGCCTTAGCGACTCGAATGAGTCTGTAATCAGCTTCCCGGTAAAATACGGACAATAAAAAACGCCAGCAAGCTGGCGTTTTTTATTGCGTTGCGTATCACGCAGCGTCCTGGCGAGGCTTAGCCCAGCAGGGTAGCCCAGCCTTCAACCACGTCGCCGCCCCACTTGGCTTTCCACTCTTTCAGAGTCTTGTGGTTGCCACCTTTGGTTTCAATCACTTCGCCGTTGTGCGGGTTTTTGTATTGTTTAACCTTGCGTGCACGCTTGGTGCCGGTAGTTTTTACGGCGCCACGTGGAGCCTTAACTTTCGAATCCGGATCCAGCAGCGCGATGATGTCACGCAGGGATTTGGAGTATTCGCCCATCAGGGTGCGCAATTTGCCTTCGAATTCCAGCTCGGTTTGCAGTTTGTCGTCTTGGGACAGGTTCTTCAAACGGGCTTGCAGCTCTTTGATAGCTTCTTCGGTGGCGCGATATTCGTTGATCAGGGACATGGGGACTACCTTATGCAGGGCGCTGGGTGAAAGGGGATAGTGGCTCAATAATAGTCAGACAGTTTGCCCAAGTAAACATTTAAGGCCGCATTTATGTAATTTACTTTGGTTGTTTGTGGCAAAAGCGTGGAATTGAGTTAATTAGTAAGGGGGATGGCCTAAAGATACTCTGGTTAAGTCTTGGCTTACTGCCGGAGTCCACGCGTTTGCACACATAGTGGGGAAAAACCCTACGCTATTAAGGGGCAGGGTTGACGCAGCCGATCAGAATAAGCGTTGAGGAATACTGCAGTTTTTCTGCGCAATCGCTAGAATGGCGGCCTTTGCGAAGTTCTGGAGTTTCCCCCTAATGCGCACTTTTCGGCTGGTGATTGCTTGCCCGGACCGGGTTGGCATCGTTGCCAAGGTCAGTAACTTTCTGGCTTCCCACAACGGTTGGATCACCGAAGCGAGCCATCACTCGGACAATCTCAGCGGCTGGTTTTTCATGCGTCACGAAATTCGTGCCGATACGCTGCCCTTTGGTCTAGAGGCATTTCGCGAGGCATTTGCGCCGATCGCTGAAGAGTTCTCGATGACCTGGCGCATCACCGACACGGAACAGAAAAAACGCGTGGTCCTGATGGCCAGTCGTGAGTCCCACTGCCTGGCAGACCTGCTGCACCGCTGGCACAGCGATGAACTGGACTGCGAAATCTCCTGCGTGATTTCCAACCATGACGACCTGCGCAGCATGGTCGAGTGGCATGGCATTCCGTACTACCACGTCCCGGTCAACCCGCAGGACAAGGAGCCGGCCTTTGCCGAGGTCTCGCGCCTGGTCAAGCAGCACGATGCGGACGTCGTGGTACTGGCGCGCTACATGCAGATTCTGCCGCCGGAGTTGTGCAGTGAATACGCTGGCAAGGTGATCAATATTCACCACAGTTTCCTGCCATCGTTTGTGGGTGCCAAGCCGTATCACCAGGCATCCCTGCGTGGCGTGAAGCTGATCGGTGCAACGTGCCACTACGTCACCGAAGAGTTGGACGCCGGTCCCATCATCGAGCAGGACGTGGTGCGTGTCAGCCATAGCGACAGCATCGAAGACATGGTCCGTTTTGGCCGTGACGTCGAGAAGATGGTGCTGGCTCGCGGCCTGCGCTATCACCTGGAAGACCGGGTGCTGGTGCACGGCAACAAGACTGTCGTGTTCTGATTGAAGTGTTTTGATTGAAGAATGAAGGGCCTGGGCGTTAAATCGCTACAGGCCCTTTTTTTGAGCGCGGGTGAGGACTGGAGCATGAGCGATCCACTGGACAAGGCGACGTCCAAAGCCCCCGCGACGCTGGGAGAGGGTTGTTTGAGTCGATATGACCCGGATGACCTGAGCAGTGAGGACGGCACCGAGTTTCCAGGCGCCGCCGAGTTGTGGGAACAATTGCAGGACACATCCGAATTGCCTGAAGAAAAGGCGTCAGCGGCTGTGCAAGGCAGCCGCTGACCCGGCGGGATCAAATCCGGAAACTACCCACCAGTTGTTTCAAGCGCGCCGCTTGCTGTTCCAGGTCGGAACAGGCCCGCAAGGTTGATTGCAGGTTTTCCACACCTTCCTGATTGAGGGTGTTGATCTCGGTGATGTCCATGTTGATTGACTCCACCACCGAGGTCTGTTCCTCGGTAGCGGTGGCTACCGACTGGTTCATCCCGTCAATTTCGCCGATACGCTGGGTCACGCTGTTCAGACGCTCGCCCGCCAGGTTGGCGATTTCCACACTGTCCTGGCTGTGCCGCTGGCTTTCGCTCATGGTGCTGACCGAATCCCGGGCGCCGACTTGCAGCTCCTCGATCATCTTCTGCACCTGCTGCGCCGACTCCTGGGTGCGGTGCGCAAGGTTGCGCACTTCATCGGCCACCACCGCAAAGCCGCGCCCGGCTTCCCCGGCCCGTGCGGCTTCAATCGCCGCGTTGAGGGCCAGCAGGTTGGTTTGCTGGGAAATGCTGGTGATCACTTCCAGAATCTGCCCGATGTTCACTGTCTTGCTGTTAAGCGCTTCGATATTGGTGCTGGAGGCGCTGATCATCTGCGACAACTGGTTCATCGCCTTGATATTGCGTTCCACCACTTGCTGACCGTCTTCGGCCAAGTGCCGGGCATCGCTGGCCTGGTTGGAGGCCTGTGCGGCGTTGCGGGCGATTTCCTGGGCGGCGGCCCCCAGCTCGTTGATCGCGGCCGCGACGCTGTTGGTCCGGTTGGCCTGCTCGTCGGAATTGACCATCGAGGAATTGGAGGCGCTGACCACCCGCAGGGCCACTTCATTGACCTGCTCGGTGGCCGAGGAAACTTCGCGAATCGAGGTGTGAATCCGCTCCACGAAACGATTGAAAGCGCTGCCAAGCACGCCGAATTCGTCGTGGTTCTGGATGGTCAGGCGGCGGGTCAGGTCGCCTTCACCGTCGGCGATGTCTTCCATGGCGCGGGTCATGACGTGCAGTGGCTGCAGGAGGATGCGAATCAGCATGCCCAGCAGGGCGATGATGATGACCACGGCGATGATCGTGGCGATGATCGCCGAGGTGCGGAACTCACTGAGCATGGCGAAGGATTTGTCTTTATCCACCGACAGGCCGAGGTACCAGTTCACCGAGGGCAGGCCCTTGATCGGGGTAAAGGTGACGATACGTGTCTTGCCGTTTACCTCGACTTCACTGAAGTCGCTGCTGATCCTGGGGGTGTTGTTCGGATAGACGTCGGCCAGGGTTTTCATCACCAGGCCCTTGTCCGGGTGTACCAGCACTTTGCCGTCGGCACTGACCAGGAAGGCATAACCCATGCCGCCGAAGTTCAGGGCACCGATGTTGTCTACCAGGGTTTGCAGGCTCAGGTCGCCGCCCACCACGCCGACACTCTGGCCGGCCTTGGTGCTGGGAGTGGCGATGGAGATGATCAACTGGCCGGTGGCCGCGTCAATGTAGGGTTCGGTCAGGGTTGAGCCGTTGCTGCCCTGCGCGCCCTTGTACCAGGGGCGTACCCGTGGGTCGAAGCCGTCGGGCATCTTGGTATCGGGGCGGATGACGAAGCCGCCCTTGCTGTCGCCAAGGTACGTGGCCATGAACGAGGACGTCAGGGCCTTCTGTTCCAGGAGGCTGGCGACGCTGGTTGAATCCGGGTTGATGGCGATGTTCTGTGCGGCGCTTTCTATCAGCACAATGCGCCCGGTAAGCCAGGTCTGGATGTTGCTGGCAGTGACATCGCCCATTTCATGCAGGTAGTTGTTCAAGTCGTCGCGAATCGCATTACGCTGCAAGTAGTCGTTGTAGAGGGTAAACAACGCAAAGGCGGCAATGACGACAAGAGCGGCGGCAAGCAGGATTTTATGGCTGAAACGCAGATTTTTATTCATGGCTTGTGGGGTCCGCTATGGTCTTAATATCCGATGCACGTCCTTCTGGGACGCGCGGAATGGCTGCGTCAAAAAAAGTGTGATATTTCCATCTGCTCCTGCAGGAATTATCCGGCCTGTTTTTCCAAGACTTTTTGGGTCTCTCGCTTTATCTGTATCGACCATTCAGCGCCAAAGATTAACCATGGGTGACAAAATGCCTGACTCCTCGCAACTCATTATTGGTGCAGACCTTCAGGGCCAGCCGATTGCCCAGTCGATGCGCCTGGCCAACCGCCACGGCCTGATCGCAGGCGCCACCGGCACCGGCAAGACCGTGACCTTGCAGCGCCTGGCGGAAGCCTTCAGCGACGCCGGCGTCGCGGTATTTGCCGCCGATATCAAGGGTGACCTGTGTGGCCTGGGCGCTGCGGCCAACCCTCAGGGCAAGGTCGCCGAGCGCATAGCCGGCATGCCTTTCCTTAATTACACGCCCAAGGCGTATCCGGTGACGTTGTGGGATATCCACGGCCAATCCGGTCATCCGTTGCGCACCACCATGAGTGAAATGGGCCCGCTGTTGCTCGGCAGCCTGTTGGAGCTCACCGACAGCCAGCAATCGGCCCTCTACGCAGCCTTCAAAGTGGCCGATCGTGAAGGCCTGTTGCTGCTGGACCTCAAGGACCTCAAGGCGCTGCTGAACCATTTGCGCTATCACCCTGAGTTGCTCGGGGAAGACGCGGCCCTGATGACCACCGGTTCCAGCCAGGCGCTGTTGCGGCGCCTGGCGGTGCTGGAGCAGCAGGGGGCCGAAGCGTTGTTCGGCGAGCCGGCGCTGCAACTCGAAGACATCCTGCAACCGGCCAGTGACGGCCGCGGGCAAATTCATCTATTGGACGCCAGCCGGCTGGTGCATGAGGCGCCGAAGGTCTACGCGACCTTCCTGCTTTGGCTGTTGGCCGAACTGTTCGAGCAACTGCCGGAACGTGGCGATGCCGACAAGCCGCTGCTGGCGCTGTTTTTCGACGAGGCGCATCTGTTGTTTGCCGACACCCCCAAGGCCCTGCAGGATCGCCTGGAGCAAGTGGTGCGGCTGATTCGCTCGAAAGGCGTCGGTGTGTATTTCGTCACCCAGTCTCCCGGGGACTTGCCGGACACCGTGCTGGCGCAACTCGGCTTGCGCATCCAGCACGGGCTGCGGGCGTTCACCACCAAGGAGCAGAAGTCCCTGCGGGCGGTGGCCGATGGCTTCCGGCCCAATCCGGCATTTGATGCGCTGGCGGTGCTGACCGAGTTGGGTACAGGTGAGGCATTGGTGGGAACCTTGCAGGAAAAGGGGACGCCTGAAGTAGTCCAACGCGTACTGGTAGCACCGCCGCAATCGCGGATCGGGCCACTGAGCGAAGCTGAGCGGGCAGCACTGATTGCCAGTTCGCCATTGCAGGGGCGTTATGACAAGCCGATTGACCGTGAGTCGGCGTACGAAGTGTTGATGGCGCGCAAGGACTTGGGGCCGCAACAGGAGGCGACGCCCGCAGCTGAAGAACCGAGCTTCACCGACAAGGCCGGTGCGTTCCTGGGGACTACGGCAGGCAAGGCACTGAAATCGGCGATGCAACAGGCGGCCAATCAGATGGGCCGGCAGTTGGTGCGCGGGTTACTGGGGTCTTTGTTAGGCGGCAGCAAACGTAAATAACGATGGGATCAAATGTGGGAGCGGGCTTGCTCGCGAAAGCGGTGGATCAGTCAATATATCCAGTGACTGACACGCCACCTTCGCGAGCAAGCCCGCTCCCACACTTGGATCTACGCCGGTCTCAGGTTTTGGGTTTGGCGTGAGCGGCCAGCCGCTCCAGCGCAGCGCGTAAGTTCGGATCGGTAATCCCGTCTGCCGTGGCCTGAATGGTTTCGGCGGCGATTTCCGACAAATCCATCGTGTGCCCCACCGCACCTTGCGGCACGGTCGGCGGTTGCACCTTGAACTGGATGCGCGTCAGGCTGGCGAATTCGTCGAAGGCCATCAATTGGCGCTGCAAACGTTTCTGCTGGTAGCGCAGGCGCGTCGCCCAATGGCCGTCGGTGACGATCAGCAGCAGATTGCCCTCGCGCCACGAGGCCACATGGCAGTGTTCGCGAGCGGCGGGCTGCAGTTGGCTTTCTACCAGGCGTTGCAGATGACCAAGGCGTTGCGCATGGCCGAAGATGGCTTTTAAAGGCTTGGCTTCGCGAAGCAACACGGCGGGAGCTCGGGCCGTAAGAGGGCGAAATGCCATGACTAGACACCTTAAGTAACAGAGAGGCCATGGTAGCAGAAAGCGTCTGCGACACCGCCGCCATTGCATTACCGGCAGTTTATCCATTAAATCAACGAGTAACTTATTGCCCGAATGGGTTGAAGTTCAGCAAAAAGCCCTTATTTTAAACAAGCCCTCTGAGAGCGCCGTGCCTGCATCGTGGAATAACGCCACTTTCCTCACCCACGTTTCCGGGTAGAATGCTCGTTCGCATGCGGCCGTGAGGGCTGCTCGGGCGACTCACGGGGCGCCCTCCATCCCTATGTGTGGAAGAACCTGCCGATATGTTTGCGCCTTTGTTAAAGAAACTTTTTGGAAGCAAGAATGAGCGCGAAGTCAAACGCATGCTCAAGACGGTGCAGCTGGTCAATGCCTTCGAAGAGCAGATGGTTGCCCTTTCGGACGAGCAATTGCGCGCCAAGACCGAAGAGTTCAAGGCCCGCATAGCCAAAGGTGAAACCCTCGACAAGCTGCTTCCCGAAGCCTTTGCGGTCGCCCGCGAAGCCGGTAAGCGTGTCATGGGCATGCGCCACTTCGACGTCCAGTTGATCGGCGGCATGACCTTGCATGAAGGCATGATTGCCGAAATGCGTACCGGTGAAGGCAAGACCCTGGTAGCTACCCTGGGCGTTTACCTCAACGCATTGTCCGGCAAGGGCGTGCACGTTGTGACGGTGAACGACTACCTCGCCCGCCGGGATGCCAACTGGATGCGTCCGCTGTACGAATTCCTCGGCCTGACGGTCGGCGTTGTCACGCCGTTCCAGCCGCCGGAGGAGAAGCGCGCCGCCTACGCTGCCGACATCACCTACGGTACCAACAACGAATTCGGTTTCGACTACCTGCGCGACAACATGGCGTTCAGCATGGAAGAAAAATTCCAGCGCGAACTCAATTTTGCCGTGATCGACGAAGTCGACTCCATCCTGATCGACGAAGCCCGTACCCCGCTGATCATTTCCGGCCAGGCCGAGGACAGCTCGCGCCTGTACACCGAAATCAACAAGCTGATCCCGCGCCTTGAGCAACACATCGAGGAAGTGGAAGGCGTGGTGACCAAAGAAGGTCACTTCACCATCGACGAGAAGACCCGCCAGGTCGAACTCAACGAAGCCGGTCACCAGTTCGTCGAAGACATGCTGACCCAGATCGGCCTGCTGGCCGAAGGCGAGAGCCTGTACTCGGCGCACAACCTGGGCCTGTTGACCCACGTGTATGCCGGCCTGCGCGCCCACAAGCTGTTCCATCGCAACGTTGAATACATCGTGCAGGACGGCCAGGTCGTACTGGTCGACGAACACACCGGTCGTACCATGCCGGGTCGCCGTTTGTCGGAAGGCCTGCACCAGGCGATCGAAGCCAAGGAAGTCCTGAACATCCAGGCTGAAAGCCAGACCCTGGCCTCGACCACCTTCCAGAACTACTTCCGTCTGTACAACAAACTGTCCGGCATGACCGGTACAGCCGACACCGAAGCGTTCGAATTCCACCAGATCTACGGTCTGTCGGTGATGGTTATCCCGCCGAACAAGCCGCTGGCGCGTAAAGACTTCAACGACCTGGTGTTCCTGACCGCCGACGAGAAATACGCTGCAATCGTCGCCGACATCAAGGAATGCATGGCCCAGGGCCGTCCAGTGCTGGTGGGTACTGCCACCATCGAAACTTCCGAGCACATGTCCAGCTTGCTGGCCAAGGAAGGCATCGAGCACAAGGTCCTCAACGCCAAGTTCCACGAAAAAGAAGCCGAGATCATTGCCCAGGCCGGTCGCCCGGGCGCACTGACCATCGCCACCAACATGGCCGGTCGTGGTACCGACATCCTGTTGGGCGGTAACTGGGAAGTGGAAGTTGCGTCCCTGGACAACCCGACCCCTGAGCAGATCGCGCAGATCAAGGCCGACTGGCAGAAGCGCCACCAGCAAGTGCTGGAGTCCGGCGGCTTGCAGGTGATCGCGTCCGAGCGTCACGAATCGCGCCGTATCGACAACCAGTTGCGTGGTCGTGCCGGTCGTCAGGGTGACGCCGGTTCCAGCCGTTTCTACCTGTCCCTGGAAGACAGCCTGATGCGCATCTTCGCCTCGGATCGGGTGAAGAACTTCATGAAAGCCCTGGGCATGCAGTCCGGTGAGGCGATTGAACACCGCATGGTGACCAACGCCATCGAGAAGGCCCAGCGCAAGGTAGAAGGCCGTAACTTCGACATTCGTAAGCAACTGCTCGAGTTCGATGACGTCAACAACGAACAGCGTAAAGTGATTTATCACATGCGTAACAGTTTGTTGGCCGCCACCAACATCGGCGAGACCATTGCCGATTTCCGCCAGGACGTGCTCAACGCCACCGTCAGCGCCCATATCCCGCCACAGTCCCTGCCTGAGCAGTGGGATGTTGCCGGCCTGGAAGCTGCGTTGAAGAGCGACTTCGGTGTCGACTTGCCGGTCCAGCAATGGCTCGACGAAGACGACCACCTGTACGAAGAAACCCTGCGCGAGAAGCTCATGACCGAGCTGCTGGCCGCGTACAACGAGAAAGAAGAGCAGGCGAGTGCCGAAGCACTGCGCACCTTCGAGAAGCAAATCGTACTGCGTGTGCTGGACGACCTGTGGAAAGACCACCTGTCGACCATGGACCACCTGCGTCACGGCATCCACTTGCGTGGCTACGCCCAGAAGAACCCGAAGCAGGAGTACAAGCGCGAGTCGTTCACGCTGTTCTCCGAACTGCTGGATTCGATCAAGCGCGATTCGATTCGTGTGCTGTCCCACGTTCAGGTGCGTCGCGAAGACCCGATCGAGGAAGAAGCCCGCCTGCGTCAGGAAGCCGAGGCACTGGCTGCGCGCATGCAGTTCCAGCACGACGAAGCGCCTGGTCTTGAGGCTCCGGAAGTATTGGGCGAAGAGGTCGATGTGGCCCTGGCCCAGGCCCCGGTGCGCAACGAACAGAAGCTGGGCCGCAACGAACTGTGCTGGTGCGGTTCGGGCAAGAAGTTCAAACACTGCCACGGCGAAATCAACTAAGATTTTCGCCTGACGCTGCAACACCCCCGCGCCGCGACCGGCATCAGCCGTCGCGGCGTTTTGCCATTTCGTCACCGTCGATAGCGACGGGGTACACACCCAATATTTTTAGGAGCGCATTCATGGCTGTTGGTCTTGGTCCTTTGCCCACGTTGCACCCGGTTGCCGGTTTTGAACTCGGTATCGCTTCGGCGGGCATCAAGCGCCCGGGGCGCAAGGATGTGGTGGTGATGCGCTGTGCCGAAGGCTCGACCGTCGCGGGTGTGTTCACCCTGAACGCGTTTTGCGCCGCGCCCGTGATTCTGGCCAAGCAGCGTGTCGAAGGCCCGGTGCGTTACCTGTTGACCAACACCGGTAATGCCAACGCCGGGACCGGCGAGCCTGGCCTGGCCGCCGCTGCCCGCACCTGCGCCAAGCTGGCGGAGCTGACCGGCGTAGACGCCAGCCAGGTGCTGCCGTACTCCACCGGTGTGATCGGTGAGCCGCTGCCGGTAGAGAAAATCGAAGGCGCGCTGCAAGCAGCGCTGGATGACCTGTCGGTGGATAACTGGGCGGCTGCGGCTACCGGGATCATGACCACCGATACTCTGCCAAAAGGCGCCAGCCGTCAGTTTGTGCACGAAGGCGTGACCGTTACCGTCACGGGCATCAGCAAAGGCGCCGGCATGATTCGCCCGAACATGGCGACCATGCTGGGCTATATCGCCACCGACGCCAAAGTCTCCCGTGACGTGCTGCAAAACCTGATGCTCGACGGCGCCAACAAGTCCTTCAACCGCATCACCATCGACGGCGACACCTCGACCAACGATTGCTGCATGTTGATCGCCACCGGCCAGGCTGACCTGCCGGAAATCACCTCGTCCAACGGCGCGTATTTCGCCGCGTTGAAGCAGGCGGTGTTCGAAGTGTGCATGGACGTGGCCCAGGCCATCGTGCGCGACGGCGAAGGCGCCACCAAGTTTGTGACGGTTGAAGTCAACGGCGGCGGTAACCACCAGGAATGCCTGGATGTCGGTTACACCGTGGCTCACTCGCCGCTGATCAAGACCGCGCTGTTTGCCTCCGACCCGAACTGGGGCCGTATCCTGGCCGCTGTGGGCCGTGCCGGCGTGCCGAACCTGGACGTGAGCAAGATCGACGTGTTCCTCGGCGAAGTGTGCATCGCCAGCCGTGGCGCCCGGGCCGAGACGTACACCGAAGCCCAGGGTTCGGCGGTGATGCAGCAGGAAGAAATCACCATCCGTATCGAATTGGGTCGCGGTGAGTGCAGCGAAACCATCTGGACCACTGACCTGTCCCACGAGTACGTGAAGATCAACGCGGAATACCGCACCTGATACCAGGCAGGTCTTCAAACCGATTCAGAGGAAATAGTGCGGTGAAACGAGTTCATGTAGCAGCAGCGGTCATCCGGGGTGTCGACGGCAGGATTCTGCTGGCGCGCCGCGCCGATACCCAGCATCAGGGCGGCCTCTGGGAGTTTCCCGGTGGCAAGGTGGAGGCCGATGAGTCGGTCGCTACCGCGCTGTCCCGTGAATTGCAGGAGGAGCTGGGCATCCAGGTCACGGCGGCTCGCCCGTTGATCAAGGTGCAGCATGATTACCCGGACAAACAGGTGTTGCTGGATGTCTGGGAAGTCTCGGCCTTTACCGGCGAGCCCCACGGTGCCGAAGGCCAACCCCTTGAGTGGGTGGCCCAGCGGGACCTGCCGAACTATGAGTTTCCGGCAGCCAATGCGCCGATCGTTGCGGCGGCGCGTTTACCGGCTGACTACTTGATCACTCCGGGCGAGCTGGAGACACCCGTCCTGCTGCGCGGTATTCAAAAAGCCATCGCTGGTGGCATCAAACTGGTTCAGCTGCGTGCCCCCAACGGTTACGACCCCAAGTACCGTGACCTGGCGGTGGACGCCGTGGGCCTGTGTGCGGGCAAGGCGCAACTGATGCTCAAGGGGCCGTTTGAATGGCTGGGGGATTTTCCCGCGGCCGGCTGGCATATGACCTCGGCGCAACTGCGCAAGTACGCCAGCAAGGGACGTCCTTTGCCGAAGGATCGCTGGTTGGCGGCGTCTTGCCACAATGCTGAGGAATTAGCCTTGGCGGAGTTGATGGACGTGGATTTCGTCACCTTGTCGCCGGTGCAGCCGACCCAGACTCATCCTGATGCCGAGCCGTTGGGCTGGGAGCAGGCACAGCAGTTGATCAGTGGGTTCAGCAAGCCGGTGTTCTTGCTCGGTGGGGTGGGTCCTGCTGAGCGGGAAAAGGCCTGGGAGGCTGGTGCTCAAGGTGTGGCGGGGATTCGGGCGTTCTGGCCTGAGGTTTAGGCATAACCCTGGCGAGTGGCCAGGGGAGCTGTCGTGGCGAGGGAGCTTGCTCCCGCTGGAGTGCGCAGCGCTCCCAATATTTTGGGTCTGCTACGCAGCCCAGCGGGAGCAAGCTCCCTCGCCACAGGTTGCAATCGGTCAGTAAGCGTCAGTGCGGCTTTGCCGCCGCCTGCCACAAGATCTCTGCAACGCCCTGGCGCTTGGCAATCACCCTGGCTGCCACAAAGAGCAAGTCCGACAGCCGGTTGATGTACGCCAACCCGACGCCTTCCAGCGGTTCCTCTGCATTCAGGTGCTGACACCGGCGCTCTGCACTGCGAGCCAGGCTTCGGCATACATGGGCCTGGGCAATCAACGCCGAACCACCCGGCAGAATGAAGTTCTCCAGCGGCCCGACCTCTTCATTCCAGCGATCGATCGCCGCCTCAAGGCGGTCGACTTCCGCCGCGTTCAGCGCCTTGTACACCGGCATCGCCAATTCGCCGCCCAGGTCAAACAGACGATGCTGGCAAGGTGTCAGCACCTCGATCACATCCTTCAACGCTGGATGCTGCCCGCTTTGTTCCTCCAATCCCGCCAGCAACAAACCCAACTGGCTGTTCAGCGCATCCACCTCGCCAATCGCCTCCACCCGTGGATGGTCCTTGGGCACGCGGCGGCCGTCGCCCAGGCCGGTTTCGCCCTTGTCGCCGGTACGGGTGTAAATTTTCGACAGGCGAAAGCCCATGGTTAGCGCTCCAGTTGAGTGAGTTCGTTGGGTGGCAATTGGCTGCCCGCCAGGGGCAGGCGCAAGGTGAAGCAGGTACCCTGGCCAAGGGTCGAATGCACTTCCATCTGCCCCTTGTGATTGTTGGTGATGATGAAATACGAAACCGACAACCCAAGCCCGGTGCCCTGGCCGATTTCCTTGGTGGTGAAGAACGGCTCAAACGTGCGTTTGCGCACGTTCTCGCTCATACCGATGCCGTTGTCTTCCACCTGGATTTCTGCCCACGGCGGGTTGAGCCGGGTGCGCAGGATGATCCGGCCGGGCTCGCTGCCGTCTTCGCGCTGATGAATCGCCTGGGCGGCGTTTTTCAGCAGGTTGAGCAGTACTTGCTCCAGTTCGTTGGCGGTGCCGGGTACCGGGCCCAGTTGCGGGTCGAACTGGCGGATGATCGCCTGGCCCTTGAAGTCGAAGCCGACGGTGAGGTCGAAGTCGTTGCCGGCAATTTCCACGGCCTGGTCGATCAAGGCCGGCAAGTCGCACGGCGCCATCTGCCGGTTGCTGCGGCGGCTGAAGCTGAGCATATGAGTGACGATTTTCGCCGCCCGGGCGCCAGCCTGCTGGATGCCGTCGAGCAACTGTGGCACTTCGCGGCTTTGCAGGTAGCGGTTGACCGAGTCCAGGTCGATGCCCGCCTGTTCGGCGTGCTCGAGGTTTTTCGGCAGTTCGTTGGACAACCGGCGGCGAATGTTCTGCACGTTATGCAGGATCGCTCCCAGCGGGTTGTTGATTTCGTGCGCCATGCCGGCGGCCAGGCCACCGACCGAGAGCATTTTCTCTGACTGCACCATCATTTCTTCCAGGGACAAGCGCTGGGTGATGTCGTCGATCCGGATCACCACGCCGCGCCCGGCGCCGCCCATCAACGGGTAGAAGGTCAGGGCGTAGTGCTTGGGTTCGTCATCCTTGACCCAGGTAACGCGCTCGATCCGCTCCACGGTGTGTTGCTCGACCGTGGCCTTGATCTGCGGCAGGAACGGCTTGAGCGGCTGGAAGGCGAGGAAGATCGGCTGGTTCAGTGCCTCGTCCAGGCGGGTCCCGGAAAGTGCGCTGGCTTCCTGGTTCCATTGGGTGACGTAGAGCTGTTCGTCGAGGGCGATCAGCGCCGAGGGCATCGAGTCGATGATGCTGTTGAGGTAGTTCTGGAAGCCGGTGAGCTTTTTCTCGATCTTGCTGCGCACCTGCACTTCCAGTTCCAGCTTGCGGTTGGTGTGGCGGGTTTCTTCCGCCAGGCCCTGGGCTTGATCGTAGGCGGCCTGGGAATCGTCCCGCGCGCGCTTGAGTTGCTGCTCACGGGCTTCAATGCGCGAAAGCATGGTGTTGAAAGCTTCGGCGAGGCTGCCGATTTCATCATGGTTGCCGCGACCGGCGCGCAGGGCGTAGTTCTCTTCCCGGGTGACCTGGCGCGACAATTCTTCCAGTTCATGGATCGGCCGGGTAATCAGGCGCTTGATCTGCCGGGCGATCACCAGCCACAGCAGCACGCTGAAGATCAGGATACCCAGGCTGGCGGTGAAGGTCCCGGTATAGAAAGCCACCGGCAGTTCGCTGCTGGCCACCAGCAGCAAGTGCCCGGACGGTTTGCCGGCACGGGGCAGGGTGATCACCTGGTTGCTGCGAAATTCGGTGGTACGCCAGGTTTCAATGTCCCGGAAATTATCTGGCAGGTGCAGGCGATTGGCATGTTGCAGCTGGGCCAGGCGCGTGCCATCTCCGTCGTATAAGGCCGCGGCCCGCAATGGCGAGTAGCTGGTCAGTTCATCCAGCAGGGTTTGCGCCTTGAGCGGTGAGTCCAGGGACTCGGCGGCGAGCGACGGGTTGGACACCAGCCGACCGATGGCCTGCAAGGCCTGGGGCGCCATGCTTTCCTGGGAGATCCAGTAGGCGGCGCTGATAAAGGTCAGGTTGGCCACCAGCAAGACGGTGGTCAACAAAACCAGCAGGGCCGCCAGCAGTTTTTGCCCAACCGGTAGATTTTCGAGACGCTGGCGCAGTGGCATCAAGGTTTTCGCTGCAAAGGAACAAGCAGGCAGGGTAGCGCGTGCTTCAGTCGCTGGGCAATCCGCGTGCAGACAGTTGCCGTACCAGGCGCGCCTGGAGTTGTTGCAGGTGCGGCAAGCTCAGTTGGTGGCGGGCGGCCGCCTGGCAGGCATAGCCCAGCAAATAGCTGATTTCGGTGCGTCGGGCACTGGCCACGTCCTGGTACATCGAGGAGTAATTGGCCGCCGTGGCCTGGATTACCCGTTCCACTTCGCTGTGCAAATCTTCTGCGGCAGCGGGTTGGCCGCAGCATTCCAGCAGGTCGGCGAGTTCGGCGCACAGGGTGGCCACTTCGCACTGATGGGCTTGCAGCTCGCCATTGCGACATTGGTAAAGCACGGTCAGCGGGTTGATGGCGCAGTTCAGGGCCAGTTTGCGCCACAGGCGGGTGAGGATGTCGGTGCTCCACTCATGGGGAATGCCGGCGGCTTGCAGGTCATCCAGCCACAGCGGCGGAGTAGGGTGCCGAGCATCCCCCAGCCAGGTGTAGCCATGGCCGGCAAACACTACTCGCCAGTCACTCTCGCGAAACGCGCCTTCGGTGCTGGAGGCGAAGATGCAGCGTGCCTGGGGCAGTTGGGCGGCGACTGCGTCCTGGCTGCCCAGCCCGTTTTGCAACAGGATCAGTTCGGCGTCCGGCACCAGTCGATGTTCCAGCTGTGCGACGGCTTCCTGGGCGTCGTAGGCCTTGCATGCCACCAGCAGGCGATGAATTGGCCCAGGGCTGTCGGAGGTTTCGCCGACGACCGGGTAGGTGTGAGCCAGGCCTTGCTCGACCAGGGTCAGGCCATTGGCCGTCTGATAACTCGCCAACCGCCCGTGATCCCGCAGGATCAGGCGCACGGGCAGCCCGGCGCGGGCCAGGCGGGCGGCCCACAGTGTTCCAAGGCTGCCGGCGCCGAGGACGTGCCAGGTGGTCGACATCAGTTTTTACTCCGTAAGGCTGCCCGCAGTGAACGAGGCGAAAGAACCGCTATAATGCCCGGGCATTTTAGCCCGGGCGTGCTCCATCTCTACTGAGCCGCGCCCCTTTTTTATTGGAGAAATTACATGCCGTCGTTCGACGTGGTATCCGAACTGGACAAACATGAAGTCACCAACGCCGTCGAGAACGCCGTCAAGGAGCTGGATCGCCGCTATGACTTGAAGGGCAAGGGCAGCTTCGAGTTCAAGGAAAAAGAGCTGACCGTCAACCTGACCGCGGAAGCCGACTTCCAGCTGGAAGCGATGATTGAGATCCTCAAGCTGTCTCTGGTCAAGCGCAAGATCGACGCGCAATGCCTCGAAATCAAGGATGCCTATGCGTCCGGCAAGCTGATGAAGCAGGAAGCCGTGCTCAAGGAAGGCATCGACAAGGAGCTGGCGAAGAAAATCGTTGCTCACGTCAAGGACGCCAAGCTCAAGGTCCAGGCCGCCATCCAGGGCGAGCAGGTGCGTATCACCGGCAAGAAGCGTGACGATTTGCAGGAGGCCATTGCTGCCCTGCGCGCCAAGACCTTCGACATGCCGCTGCAGTTCAATAACTTCCGCGACTGAGTGGACCCCTCGGGAACCTGTGGACGTTTTTGACGTCCCACGCCCAGAACCTGCAGAAACGATTGAGCCCTTCGGGGCTCATTTGTTATGTGGGGATTGATAAGGCCGCACATCCGGCAAACAGGAGAATGTAGATGGACTTGAACGCTGAAGTGGATCACTTGATCAAGACCTCGGAGTCGTGGTTACCGATGATCATGGAATACGGCAGCCGATTTTTGCTGGCCGTGGTCACCCTGGCCATCGGTTGGTGGCTGATCAACGTCTTGACCCACCGGGTAGGGCGTTTGCTGGCGTTGCGTAATGCTGACCTGGCGCTGCAACACTTCATTACCAGCCTTGCGAACATTGCGCTCAAGGTCATGCTGGTGGTCAACGTGGCCTCGATGATCGGCGTCGCAACCACCTCGTTCGTTGCCGCGATCGGCGCCGCCACCCTGGCCATCGGCCTGGCCTTGCAAGGCAGCCTGGCGAACTTCGCCGGCGGCGTGCTGATTCTGTTGTTCCGTCCGTTCCGCATCGGTGACTGGATCGAAGCCCAGGGCACTTCCGGTACCGTCGACAGCATCCAGATCTTCCACACCGTGTTGCGCACCGGCGACAACAAGACGGTGATCATCCCGAACGGCAGCCTGTCCAACGGCCTCATCACCAACACCAACCGTCAGCCGACCCGCAAGGTGGTGTTTGACGTGGGGGTCGACTATGAAGCCGACCTGCAGAAAGCACGTGAAGTGCTGCTGGAACTGGCCAAGGATCCACGTGTATTGGCTGATCCTGCGCCGGCAGCGGTAGTTTCGACCTTGGGCGACAGTTCGATCACGGTATCCCTGCGAGTCTGGACCAAGACTTCGGATTACTGGGATGTGATGTTCATGTTCAATGAACTGGCACGTGACCGTTTGAAAGCGGCGGGGATTGATATTCCGTTTCCACAACGGGTTATTCGCGTCATGCAGGAAAGTGCTGGGAAGTAATAGTGTGACTGGATGATTAAACCTGGCCGATGTGTCAGGTTTGTTACGCAGGATTAAACTAGATAGTTAGCTTGCTAGTTATCCGGTTGTTGAGATTAAGTTGCAATAAAAAAGCCGCTCACTTGCGAACAAGTGAGCGGCTTTTTAGTTAGGGCCGAAACCCTAAGTCATCGTTGTAATCAAACTGCCAATTACAAGATGTTCAGCGGGTATTGCGCGATCAGACGCAGTTCGTCGATGGACGCCGAACCGTAGTACACACCATCGCTGGAGCGATAAGTGGCTTGACGCACGCGCAGGCTCAGGTCTTTTGCCGGGCCGCTCTGGATCACGTACTTGGCTTCGATGTCACGTTCCCATTCTTTGCCGTTCGAGGTGTCGGCGGTGTTGGCGCCGGTACCTTTGACGTAGCGAGTCATGAAGCTCAGGCCTGGTACGCCGAAAGTCGCCATGTTCAGGTCGTAGCGAGCCTGGAACGACTTCTCGTCTTCAGCGTTGAAGTCGGAACGAGCGATGGAGTTGGCAAGGAAGATCGTGCCGCCGCCGTCTACGCCGTAGCCGTAGTCACCGTCGCCGCTGACCTTCTGGTAGGCCAGGGTAAAGGTGTGAGCCTGGATGGTGTACGCGCCTTGCAAGCTGTAGGCACGGTTGTCCAGTTTGGTGGTGCCGTCTTTCTCAGCCCGTTGCAGGCCAGCGCCATCACTTTTGGTGCTGTAGATGTTGAAGTCGACCGCCAGGGACTGCTCATTGCTGAGCGCATGGGTCCAGTTCAGGTTGGCGTAGGTTTTCTTCCAGTAGTCTTCGGTCTTCGCGTAGTAGAGGCTGGCGCTGACTTCTGGAGTCAGGGCGTAGACACCACCGATGAAGTCGGTTTTTGTCAGGCCCAGGCTGTCGCGGTAGGTCTGGGCTTGTGCCACGCTCGAAGTGAAGTGACCGCCTTCAAGTTTCAGGCCTTTGATCTCGTTGCTGGTCAGCGAGATACCCTGTGGCAATTCAGGCAGCAGACGGCTGTCATCGGAAGCGAATACAGGCGCGGTGGTGTACTGGTCGCCGATTTTCAGGACCGTATCGGAGATACGGAACTTAACTGCGCCGCCGCCCTTGGAGTAATCATCCTGAGCGCGACCGTCGGAGCCAGTTGGAAACAGGCCAGTGCCGGAACGACCCTTGCCGCTGTCCAGTTTGACGCCCAACAGACCGATGACGTCGACACCCACACCGATGGTGCCTTGGGTGAAGCCCGACTGGTACAGGCCGTTGAAGCCCAGACCGGTTTCGTCGACGCGGCTCTTGCCGGTGTCATTGTTACGGAAGTCGCGGCTAAAGTTCAGGAGGCGAGTGTTGATGCTGAAAGTGCTGTCTTCAACAAAGCCCTTGGAATCGTCCTGGGAGGACGCCATTGCGAACTGCGAGGTGCCTGCTGAAACAGCCAGGGCGATCATGCTCCACTTCATCACGCGCATCGTGATTTGCTCCTTTGGTTTTAGGAAGAGTACTGCCGTCCCACCTATATTTTTGTCTGGGCGGCTCTTTCTTTTTTGTGTCGGCGCAAAGTTATATCACGCAGACATTATTGACGATACTTGCACATCTATCCTTTCAGCTTCTTTACGGGCCTGTCGTAAATTGCTAGCTCCATGTCGCAAATTCACAGTCCACTTGTAACCGGACTGACAACTTCAATGCTGTTTTAAAACCTTGGAAGCGGGGTGGAAAAGTCACCCCTGAAAGTTTCAACTCATCCCTGCCAGGCATTGAACCGCTGTTATTTTCCGTCGCGAAACACCTGCTTCCCGCCGGTGCCGTTGTCGACGATATGGGTGTGAATGCAACAAGCGTGCACAAACCGGTAACCGAATGTGATTTTTTCGTGAAAAGTGTCAACGGCCTGTAAAAACCGCATAAGCACGGGCTTTTTACGCCGTTTGGTTTGGCCTTGACGCGCCTGCCGCACTCCGGTTCGGTGGCGCATAAAACCTGTACCAGAGCAAAACGTTACCGGTTCACCCCGTTCGGTGGGTAGTTGGCGGATCCCTTTGAAGCACAAATGGGTCATTTTGGTGCAGTGCTTCACTGACTGCGTTTCTGCTCCCGTTCAGCCTTCGCCTTTTGAAAGCCGTCTGGCTCAAGGTCTTGAAGCATGTTCCGCGTCCCGACTTTGACCAGAATTGGATACATTGGTCATTTAGCGTAGCTGAAATATTGGCCTGTCTCGAAATGGTGCGCTTTTTTTCGTGGCGTCCTGTTTGGGCGCGTATTCGGCCACGCGCATTCGCCGTGAAGCGACTGGCATTCGCAGGTATGCTGGGCGCCTGAAACCTGACCCGCCGAACGGGAGTGACTGCTGTGTTCGCCTTAGATCCACGTCTTCAACAAGACACCTTGCCTATCGGGGATTTCCCCCTGTGTCGGCTGCTGCTTTCCAATGACTCGAATTACCCCTGGTTCATCCTGGTGCCGCGCATCGACGGTATCAGCGAAGTGTTTCAACTGGATGTCGCCGACCAGCAGCGGGTGTGGCAGGAAAGCACGGCACTGGCACAGTGGCTGAACGAAGGGTTCGGCGCCGACAAAATGAATATCGGTGCCTTGGGTAATGTGGTCAGCCAACTGCACGTGCATGTGATCGTACGCAAGCGCGACGACGCGGCCTGGCCTGCGCCGGTCTGGGGCAAGCACCCGGCGAAGCCTTACAGTGACGAGCAAGTGGTGGCAATTCGTGCGCGCCTGCGCGAGATCCTGCCGGCCGACTTCACGTTCCTGGAGGCTTGAGCCATGGATCTTCAAGCCCGCGTGACCGACCTGGAAAGCCGCCTGGCCTTTCAGGACGACACCATCGAGACCCTGAATGACATCCTGGTCACCCAGCAGCGTGCCGTGGAACGCCTGCAGTTGCAGATGACTGCGTTGCTCAAGCGCCAGGAAGAAATGGGCGGCCAGTTCGAGTCGTCCGAGGAAGAGGCGCCGCCGCCTCATTATTAATAAGGCGGGGGTTGAACCCCCGGGCATAAAAAAACCGCGATGCAGCCAGGCTGCATCGCGGTTTCTTTTTTTCGGGGTGCTGGAATCAGCGACGCGGCAATGCGGCGATCACATCTTCAGCTTGCAGCCCCTTGTCACGGTTCATGACGGAGAACTCCACGCGCTGGCCTTCCACCAGTACGCGATGGCCTTCGCCGCGAATCGCCCGGAAGTGGACGAAGATATCGTCGCCCGAATCCCGGGAAATAAAGCCGAAGCCCTTGGAGGTGTTGAACCACTTGACGGTCCCGGTATCCCGGTTGGTCATGTCGTAGCTTTGCGACGCAGCGGCCGGGGAGGAGCGGTAAAAACTGATGGCCAGATGAAGAACGATGGCGACCAGTGCTATTGCCAGGCTGAGCAGGACGGCCGGGTGGCCACCCACTTCAGGCATAGGCGCCAGCAGGGTGAGGGTTTGCACGACAACAGCCAGGACCAGCAGGGCGCTGACCAGGTTTTGCAGTTGATGACGCGGGCCTTTGTTCCAGTAAGGAATGACTGGAGCCAGTGTCAGGTTAAGAAGACCAAAGAAGGTCAGGTAGAGAGCGTCAGGTTGCTGCAGGTAAGGCAGGGTCTCTGATCGCAGGCTGGGGATAAAGGACAGCAGCAAAGCTGCAGCGCCCGTTAGCAGGTGGACGATTTTCAACATTTTGATTAACTCACGTTAAGACGGATCACAAGGAAGAGCTGACGGGCACGGTTCGCTTCTGAACAATGGGAGGCGTTGGGCACGTGCACGGGTATCAGCCTATGCCGCTTGCCGCGAAAAATATCGGCGGCGACACGCTGCCTATTTAACAGCAAAGCCTGTGCCTACTCAAATCAAGCATTTCAGGCTGTTACAAGGGGCACGGCATTTCTGCGTCAAACACTTGTCCTAGACAGGTGCAGGCTTTTTCGCAGGTGCTGGGTAATTTTTCCGGTAGCTGTTGAAGTCTTGCCTGTCGGGCAAGCCCGCTCTGCAAGGGGCGATTTGCCGCACCTCGAAAGGGTCAGCCAGGCTGCGCACGGCCGGCACTCTTGCTAGAGTGGTCCTGCACCTGATCAATGAATTTTTATCAATTGAAGGGGAAACACATGGCAATCGATATTGGTATCAGTGAAGAAGACCGTAAATCAATCGTTGATGGACTTTCGCGACTGCTTTCCGATACCTATGTACTTTACCTGAAGACCCACAACTTCCATTGGAACGTAACGGGGCCCATGTTTCGTACACTGCACTTGATGTTTGAAGAGCAGTACAACGAACTGGCGCTGGCGGTGGATTCAATCGCAGAGCGTATTCGTGCCCTGGGCTTTCCCGCACCGGGTGCCTACTCGGTGTATGCGCGACTTTCTTCGATCAAGGAAGAAGAAGGTGTGCCGAGCGCTGAAGACATGATCAAGCAACTGGTCGAAGGCCAGGAAGCGGTGACTCGCACAGCCCGGGGTATCTTCCCGTTGTTGGATAAAGTCAGTGATGAACCGACGGCGGACTTGCTGACCCAGCGTATGCAAGTGCATGAAAAGACCGCATGGATGTTGCGTTCCCTGCTCGAAAACAAGTAACACCGGTGGCGGGCGGGCGTCGAGCTGACGCCCCTCGCATGCCTGCTTCCCGGCGATTTCCGTGATTCCGCGAGCTTCCTGATACGCGCGTTGGCTTGTCCTACGGTGATCGGCTCCCTGTCTTCTGGCTGCACTTGTCGTCTTGATGTTTTATAGCTCAACGGCCAACGAGAACATGAGTGGCCGTCAGGCAATGGAGTGTCAAGTGTATGTCACGCGGAGCAGGTAATGGAGTTATGGAAACGTGCGGATTGCACAAGATAAAGGTAGATCCCTTTGCCAAGGGGTTCGATATGAACTTGGCCAGGCCATTGTCCCGATCGGTTCGGCTTAATGGTTTTTCGACGTGTTTGCGGCTCGAAGAGGTGTATTGGAATATCCTCGCGGAGATCGCCAGGATCAATACGTGTTCGGTCAGTGCGCTGCTGTCTTACGTAGACCGGGAAGTGCACTTGCGTTATGGCGGTGTAAAGAACTTCAGCGGTCTGGTCAGGGTAGTTTGCGTGGTGCATGTATTGAAAGGGCGGCTTGTCGCGCCCAGTGTCCAGCCGGACCCTGCATGAACCTTGTGCCGGGCGCCCGTCCCGGGATTGCCCCGGGTCGGGCGGCTGGCAGAAGCCTGCTGCAGACATCTATATAAAGAGCAGCGCGCCGCTACGGCTGCACAGCCTCGATTTACCAGATATAATCCCGGGCTTTGCTGCGCATGCCGGGACTTTCCCACAGGATAGAGCCAGGGCAGGGCGTGGCGCAGTAATGATCTGATCGCCGAGACATCTCCATGCCCATGTACGACTATCAATGCGCTTCCTGTGGTCATCAGTTGGAAGCCATTCAAAAGATCAGCGCAGCGCCGCTGGTCGATTGCCCTGCCTGCCAGGCACCGGAGCTCAAGAAGATGTTGTCCATGCCGGGCTTTCGCCTGAGTGGCAACGGTTGGTACGAGACCGACTTCAAGACCGGTTCGAAGAAGAATCTGGCCGGCGGCGACAAAGCAGACTGAGTTGAACTCTACGCGCAGGCTCCTGCATTATCCGTCACCTGACTTAGCTGTACGGTGATGAGGCGGGCCTCCACCGAATTTCGAATTACGAGAAGCGAAACCACTATCATGATGCGCAGCCACTATTGCGGCCAACTGAACGAGACCCTGGAAGGTCAGGAAATCACCCTTTGCGGATGGGTTCACCGTCGCCGCGACCACGGCGGGGTGATCTTCCTCGATATCCGTGATCGTGATGGTCTGGCCCAGGTGGTGTTCGATCCGGACCGCGCCGAGAGCTTCGCCGCCGCCGATCGCGTGCGCAGCGAGTACGTCGTGAAGATCACCGGCAAGGTTCGCCTGCGTCCGGCCGGTGCCACCAACGCCAACATGGCGTCGGGCATGATCGAAGTGCTGGGTTACGAACTGGAAGTGCTGAACGAGTCGGAAACCCCGCCGTTCCCGCTGAACGAGTTCTCTGACGTTGGCGAAGAAACCCGCCTGCGTTATCGCTTCCTGGACCTGCGTCGCCCGGAAATGGCCGAGAAGCTGCGCCTGCGTTCGCGCATGACCACCAGCATCCGTCGCTTCCTCGACGAGAACGGCTTCCTCGACGTCGAGACGCCGATCCTGACCCGTGCTACCCCGGAAGGCGCCCGCGACTACCTGGTGCCGAGCCGTACCCACGCCGGTTCCTTCTTCGCCTTGCCGCAATCGCCACAGCTGTTCAAGCAACTGCTGATGGTCGCCGGCTTCGACCGTTACTACCAGATCGCCAAGTGCTTCCGTGACGAAGACCTGCGGGCCGACCGCCAGCCGGAATTCACCCAGATCGACATCGAGACCAGTTTCCTCGATGAAAAAGAGATCATGGGCATCACCGAGCAGATGATCCGCAACCTGTTCAAGGAAGTGCTGAACCTGGAGTTCGGCGAATTCCCGCACATGACCTTCGAAGAAGCCATGCGCCGTTACGGTTCCGACAAGCCAGACCTGCGTAACCCGCTGGAACTGGTTGACGTTGAAGACCAACTGAAAGATGTCGACTTCAAGGTGTTCAGCGGCCCGGCCAACGACCCGAAATGCCGTATCGCCGCACTGCGCGTGCCTGGCGCTGCGAGCATGCCGCGCAAGCAGATCGACGACTACACCAAGTTCGTCGGCATCTACGGTGCCAAGGGCCTGGCGTACATCAAGGTCAACGAGCGCGCCAAGGGCGTTGAAGGCCTGCAGTCGCCAATCGTCAAGAACATCCCTGAAGCCAACCTCAATGTGATCCTGGATCGTGTTGGCGCAGTTGACGGCGACATCGTGTTCTTCGGTGCCGACAAGTCGAAGATCGTCAGCGAAGCGCTGGGTGCACTGCGGATCAAGGTCGGCAACGACCTGAACCTGCTGACCTGCCAGTGGGCGCCGATGTGGGTTGTCGACTTCCCGATGTTCGAAGAAAACGACGACGGCAGCTTCAGCGCACTGCACCACCCGTTCACCGCGCCGAAGTGCACGCCGCAAGAGCTGGAAGCCAACCCGGCTGGCGCTCTGTCCCGTGCCTACGACATGGTGCTCAACGGCACCGAGCTGGGTGGCGGTTCGATCCGTATCCACCGCAAGGAAATGCAGCAATCGGTCTTCCGCCTGCTGGGCATCAACGAAGATGAGCAGCAAGAGAAGTTCGGCTTCCTGCTCGACGCCCTGAAATACGGCGCGCCACCCCATGGCGGCCTGGCCTTTGGCCTGGACCGTCTGGTGATGCTGATGACCGGTGCCCAGTCGATCCGTGAAGTGATTGCCTTCCCGAAAACCCAAAGTGCTGCCGACGTCATGACGCAAGCACCGGGTGTGGTGGATGCCAAGGCACTGCGCGAGCTGCATATCCGTCTGCGCGAGACACCAAAGGCTGAGTAAGGCCGCAGCGTGAAAGCGCGATAAGGTTTTACATTGTCAGCTAAGGGCGCATCTTCGGATGCGCCTTTGCGTTACAAGGGCTGCACGTTAAAGAGGGAAGTCCCGCCTGGGGCGGGATCGACAGGTTTCTACAGAATTTCGGAGTTGTGTTATGGCTGGCCATTCCAAGTGGGCGAACATCAAGCACCGCAAAGAGCGTCAGGATGCCAAGAAAGGCAAGATCTTCACCAAGTGGATTCGCGAGCTGACCGTTGCCGCGCGCCAGGGTGGCGGTGACCCGGGTTCCAACCCGCGCCTGCGCCTGGCCCTGGACAAAGCCCTCGGCGCCAACATGAGCCGCGACATCATCGACCGCGCCGTGGCCCGTGGTGCCGGTGCGGCCGATACCGACGACATGGTCGAGTTGAGCTACGAAGGCTACGGCCCGGGTGGCGTGGCGGTGATGGTCGAGTGCATGACCGACAACCGCAACCGTACCGCGGCTGCCGTGCGCCATGCGTTCAGCAAATGTGGCGGCAACCTCGGCACTGACGGTTCGGTAGCCTACCTGTTTGAGCGCAAGGGGCAGATTTCCTTCGCGCCTGGCGTGGATGAAGATGCGCTGATTGAGGCGGCAATGGAGGCCGATGCCGACGACGTGGTGACCAACGAAGACGGTTCCATCGACGTGTTCACCTCGTTCGCGGGCTTCTATTCGGTGCGTAACGCCCTGGAAGCGGCTGGTTTCAAAGGCACCGACGCGGAAATCGTGATGCTGCCGACCACCAGCGCCGAGCTGGACCTGGACGGGGCGCAGAAGGTACTCAAGATGCTCGACATGCTTGAAGACCTGGATGACGTGCAGAACGTCTATTCCAATGCCGATATTCCGGAATCGGTGGCTGAACAGCTAGGCTGAAGGATGATGCAGATCTAATGTGGGAGCGGGCTTGCTCGCGAAGGCGGCGTGTCAGTCAGTCAATACGGTGACTGATACACCGCCTTCGCGAGCAAGCCCGCTCCCACATTTTGATCTTGGCTATATCAAGAATTTTTTATCCAACTGCAGGCGTTATGACTCTAATCCTAGGTATCGACCCCGGTTCGCGAATCACCGGCTTTGGCGTGGTCCAACAGACCCCGCGAGGCTGCGTGTACGTGGCGTCGGGCTGTATCCGTACCGGCGCCGGCGAGTTGGCCGAGCGCTTGCAGATCGTGTATCGCGGCGTGCGTGAAGTGATCCAGACCTATGGGCCAGTGACCATGGGCATCGAAAAAGTGTTCATGGCGAAAAACGCCGACTCCGCCCTGAAGCTCGGCCAGGCCCGCGGTGCGGCCATCGTGGCCGGAGCCGAGGAGGGCATGGAGATCGCTGAATACACCGCGACCCAGGTCAAGCAAGCCGTGGTCGGTACCGGTGCTGCCAATAAAGAGCAGGTGATGATGATGGTCATGCACATGCTCAAACTCACCGCCAAACCGCAAATCGATGCCTCCGACGCCCTGGCCATTGCCATTTGCCATGCCCATACCCGTTCCAGCCTGATGCCCCATGGCTTGGGGACCGCACGCAGTCGTGGCGGCCGGCTGCGTCTCTGATAGCATCAGCGCATTCATTCTGCGTGGGGTGCATGAACGGCCTGTGCTGTCGGCCGGCATGCCCGCGTTATTACCGGCCAGGCCTTGATTTGAGCCGATTCTTAAGGATTCGAACGTGATTGGACGCTTGCGCGGCACCCTGGCTGAGAAACAGCCACCGCACCTGATTCTGGATGTAAACGGGCTGGGTTATGAGCTTGAAGTGCCCATGACCACCCTCTACCGCTTACCGTCGGTCGGTGAACCGCTGACCCTGCACACTCACCTGGTGGTGCGCGAAGACGCGCAATTGCTCTATGGGTTCGTTGGCAAGCGTGACCGGGATTTTTTCCGTGAGCTGATCCGCCTCAACGGCGTGGGGCCGAAGCTGGCGCTGGCGCTGATGTCGAGCCTGGAAGTGGATGAATTGGTGCGCTGTGTGTCGGCCCAGGACACGTCCGCGCTGACCAAGGTACCGGGCGTTGGCAAGAAAACCGCCGAGCGCCTGCTGGTGGAGCTCAAAGACCGCTTCAAGGCCTGGGAGGTTGTGCCGAGCATGTTTGCCCTGGTGCCCAACCAGCCTGATGCGCCGGGTGTGCCGGTGGCCAGCGCTGAAAGCGATGCGGTCAGCGCGCTGATCTCCCTGGGCTACAAGCCGCAAGAGGCGAGCAAGGCCGTGTCAGCCATCAAGGACAAGAACCTGAGCAGCGAAGACATGATCCGCCGCGCCCTGAAGGGAATGATTTAAGTGATTGAAGCTGATCGTCTGATCGCGGCCACCGGGCCTCGTGATCGTGAAGAAATCCAGGACCGGGCGATTCGCCCCCTGAGCCTTGCCGAATACATCGGCCAGCCCACCGTGCGCGAGCAGATGGAGCTGTTCATCCAGGCCGCGCGCGGGCGCAGCGAGTCCCTGGACCACACGTTGATCTTCGGCCCGCCCGGGCTCGGCAAGACCACCCTGGCCAACATCATCGCCCAGGAAATGGGCGTGTCGATCAAGTCCACCTCCGGCCCCGTGCTGGAGCGCCCGGGCGACCTGGCGGCGCTGCTGACCAACCTGGAGCCCCACGACGTACTGTTTATCGACGAGATCCACCGGCTTTCGCCCATCGTCGAGGAAGTACTGTACCCGGCCATGGAAGACTTCCAGCTGGACATCATGATCGGTGAAGGCCCGGCGGCGCGCTCGATCAAGCTCGACCTGCCACCGTTCACGCTGGTGGGTGCGACCACCCGTGCGGGCATGCTGACCAACCCGCTGCGAGACCGTTTCGGGATTGTTCAACGTCTAGAGTTCTATAGCACGGCGGATCTGGCCACCATCGTCAGCCGTTCGGCGAGCATCCTTGGCTTGCCCCTGGACCCGGAAGGCGCCTTTGAAATCGCCCGCCGCGCCCGTGGTACCCCGCGGATTGCCAACCGTCTGCTGCGCCGGGTGCGCGACTTTGCCGAAGTGCGGGCCAAGGGGCATATCACCAAGCCCGTGGCAGACCTGGCGCTGAACCTGCTGGATGTGGATGAGCATGGCTTTGATCACCAGGACCGGCGCCTGCTGTTGACCATGATCGAGAAGTTCGACGGCGGCCCGGTGGGCGTGGACAGCCTCGCCGCCGCCATCAGCGAAGAGCGGCATACGATTGAGGATGTACTGGAGCCGTATCTGATTCAGCAGGGCTACATCATGCGCACGCCAAGGGGGCGTGTGGTCACCCGGCATGCGTATCTGCACTTTGGGTTAAACATTCCGTCACGATTGGGCGAGATGCCCGTAGTAGACGAATTCCTCGATGCAGTAGACGATTAAAAACGCTTGGCGATTCGATTTATTCGGAGTTTGTGCTGTCCTAGTGGCTGGCGTCGTCATTCTTTCGTTAGAAATGTGCCACAGAATGAAAAACAGTTGCCTGGCCGGATTGGCAACCTGAGGAGTAAGCACTAGAGTATGCGCGCGCAAAACGGGGATCAGTCGTTCGCACATCGCTGTCGCGTTTATTACGAGGACACCGATGCTGGCGGCATCGTTTATTACGTCAATTACCTAAAGTTCATGGAGCGGGCTCGAACCGAGCGGCTACGGGAGCTGGGCTTTGCCCAATCCCAGCTGGCAGGGGAGGACCTGTTGTTTGTCGTGCATTCCAGCGAGGCGCGTTACCACGCGCCGGCGCGACTGGACGATGAACTGCTGGTCAGCGCAGAAATAACCGAATTGAACCGTGCCAGCCTGCGCTTTAAACAGCAGGTCAGGCGGGCTACGGATGCAACGCTGCTCTGTGAGGGGCAGTTCCTGGTGGCCTGTGTTCGCACCAATAGTTTGAAACCCCGGGCCATTCCCGAAACTCTACGCGCGGCCTTTGCCGGCGTGAGCGGCGCGGGTAAACATTCAGAGCAGGAGATTTAGCGTGGAACCTACCGTCGTCGACCATTCCTCCATGTGGAGCCTGGTCAGCAATGCCAGTGTCGTGGTTCAACTGGTGATGCTGGTCCTGGTAGCCGCATCGGTTACCTCTTGGGTCATGATTTTTCAGCGCAGCAACCTGCTGCGTGCTGGTCGACGTGCCCTGGAGAGCTTCGAAGAGCGCTTCTGGTCGGGTATCGACCTGTCCAAGCTGTACCGCCAGGCGGGCAGCAACCCGGACCCGGATTCGGGCGTCGAGCAGATCTTCCGCGCCGGCTTCAAGGAATTCTCCCGTCTGCGCCAGCAGCCAGGCGTTGACCCGGAAGCGGTCATGGAAGGCGTGGCCCGTGCCATGCGCGTCGCCATCTCCCGCGAAGAAGAAAAGCTTGAGCAAAGCCTGCCGTTCCTCGCCACCGTAGGTTCCGTCAGCCCGTATATCGGCCTGTTCGGTACCGTATGGGGGATCATGAACTCCTTCCGCGGCCTGGCCCAGGCCCAGCAAGCGACCCTGGCCACCGTGGCCCCGGGTATCGCCGAAGCGCTGATCGCCACCGCCATCGGCCTGTTCGCAGCTATTCCCGCAGTAATCGCCTACAACCGTTTTGCCGCTCGTGGCGAAACCTTGATCAGCCGTTACTACACCTTCGCCGATGAATTCCAGGCGATCCTGCACCGTAAAGTGCACACCAGCGAAGAATAAGCAGGTAATTCCCAATGGCTTTAATCGCTCGAGCTCGCAAAAAGCGCAAGCCGGTCGCCGAGATGAACGTAGTGCCTTACATCGACGTGATGCTGGTGCTGCTGGTTATCTTCATGGTGACCGCGCCGATGCTCAATCAGGGCGTGAAGGTTGATCTGCCCAAGGTTTCCAGCGAAGCCTTGCCGCAGGACAACAACACCCAGGTCCTGACCATTTCGATCAAGGCTGACAAGACCTATTACTGGAACCTTGGCAGCGAAGTCGACACTCAGAAACAGCAGGACAAGGCCATGACCTTGCCGCAGATGACTGATGCCGTGACCAAGATCATTCGCGCCGGCAACGAAGGTGGCAAGCACACCCAGGTGTTCATTCGCGGCGACAAGGTCGTCGACTACGGCTCCGTCATGGGCGCCATGGGCGGGCTGCAGAAGGCCGGGGTCGGTAATGTTGGCTTGATTACCGAGGCGCCCTGATGCACCAACAGCGAGAGCCGTCCGCCTCGGAAAGCTACTTCTGGCCTAGCGTCTGGGCAATTGCCCTGCACGTCCTGGTGTTTGGCATGCTGTTCGTCAGCTTTGCCATGACCCCGGACCTGCCGCCAGCCAAGCCGATCGTGCAGGCGACCCTGTATCAGCTGAAATCGAAAAGCCAGGCCACCACCCAGACCAATCAGAAGATTGCGGGTGAGGCCCAGAAGTCGGCTGCGCGCCAGACTGAAGTCGAGCAGATGGAACAGAAGAAGGTCGAGCAGGAAGCGGTGAAGGCTGCTGCGGAACAAAAGAAAGAAGAGGCGGCTCAAAAGGCCGAGGAATCGAAAAAGGCTGACGAGGCGAAGAAAGCTGCAGAGGCGCAAAAGGCTGATGAAGCCAAGAAAGCCGATAAAGCTGCCGAAGCCAAGAAGGCTGAAGAGAAACAATTGGCTGATATAGCCAAGAAGAAATCTGAAGAAGAAGCCAAGAAGGCTGCCGAAGAAGAGGCCAAGAAAAAGGCCGCTGAAGACGCGAAGAAAAAGATAGTCGAAGACGCGAAGAAGAAAGCCGCGGACGACGCCAAGAAGAAAGCTGAAGCTGACGAGGCGAAGAAGAAGATCGCCGACGATGCGAAGAAGAAAGCTGCTGCCGATGCCTCCAAGAAAAAGGCCCAGGAAGCAGCGCGTAAATCGACCGAAGACAAAAAGGCCCAGGCCTTGGCCGATTTGCTTTCCGACACGCCGCAGCGCCAGCAAGCCTTGGCCGATGAACGTGGTGATGAAGTCGCGGGCAGTTTCGACGACCTGATTCGTTCACGGGCAGCGGAAGGGTGGACCCGTCCTCCTTCGGCACGTAAAGGCATGACAGTAGTGCTGCAGATCGGCATGTTGCCGGACGGTACGGTGACTTCGGTCAGCGTGGCCAAGTCCAGTGGCGACGGTTCGTTCGACAGTTCGGCGGTAGCAGCGGTCAAGAACATTGGCCGGTTGACCGAGATGCAGGGAATGAAACCAAGCGACTTCGCTCCCTACCGTTCATTCAAGATGACATTCACACCTGAGGATCTAGCCTTGTGAGAAACCTTCTTCGAGGAATGCTTGTCGTTATTTGCTGCATGGCAGGGATAGCGGCGGCGGATGAAAAGAACATCCTGGTCACCAGCGGTAGCGATCGGGCCACCCCGATCGCCGTTGTGCCGTTTGGCTGGCAGGGCGGCAGCGTGCTGCCGGACGATATGTCGCAGATCATCAGCGATGACCTGCGCAACTCCGGCTACTACGCACCGATCGACAAAGGCAACATGATCAGCCAGCCGACCCAGGCCAGCGAAGTCATCTTTCGTGACTGGAAAGCGCTGAACGCCCAGTACCTGATGGTGGGCAGCATCACGCCCGCCGGCGGTCGCCTGCAGATCCAGTACACCCTGTTCAACGTCGCGACCGAGCAGCAAGTGCTGACCGGCAGCGTGTCGGGCACCACGGATCAGCTGCGGGACATGGCGCACTACATCTCCGACCAGTCGTTTGAAAAGCTGACCGGGATCAAGGGTGCCTTCTCCACGCGCTTGCTCTATGTAACGGCCGAGCGTTTTTCGGTAGACAACACTCGTTACACTTTGCAGCGTTCCGACTATGACGGCGCGCGTGCAGTGACGCTGCTGCAATCCCGTGAGCCGATCCTGTCGCCGCGTTTCGCGCCAGATGGCAAGCGTATCGCCTACGTGTCCTTTGAACAGAAGCGTCCACGGATCTTCGTCCAGCACATCGATACCGGTCGCCGTGAGCAGATCACCAACTTCGAAGGCCTGAATGGCGCGCCAGCCTGGTCGCCGGATGGTTCACGCCTGGCATTCGTATTGTCCAAGGATGGCAACCCGGACATCTACGTGATGAACATGGCTTCGCGCCAACTGAGCCGTGTTACCAGCGGCCCGGGTATCAACACCGAACCGTTCTGGGGCAAGGATGGCTCGACCATCTACTTCACCTCCGACCGTGGCGGCAAGCCGCAAGTCTACAAAACCAGCGTCAACGGCGGCGGCGCCGAACGTGTGACCTTTATTGGTAACTACAACGCTGCACCTAAGCTTTCGGCTGATGAAAAGACGTTGGTGATGATTCACCGTCAGGATGGTTTCACTAATTTCCGGGTTGCGGCCCAGGATTTGCAGCGTGGAACCGTAAAAATCCTTACAGATACCAACCTTGATGAGTCAGCTACTGTTGCGCCCAACGGCACCATGGTAATCTACGCCACCCGCCAGCAGGGCCGGGGAGTCTTGATGCTCGTGTCCATTAATGGACGCGTAAGGCTCCCGCTTCCTACCGCTCAAGGCGAAGTCAGAGAACCGTCCTGGTCCCCTTACCTGAACTGACGCGGCGCTACAAAAAGAAGTACTTAACACACTGGGGTTCATTAGGAGTTTCACGATGGAAATGCTGAAGTTTGGTAAGTTTGCTGCTCTGGCTCTGGCTCTGTCCGTAGCCGTTGGTTGCTCGTCTAAAGGCGGCGACAATGCCGGTGAAGGCGCAGCTGTTGATCCAAACGCTGGTTACGGCGCTAACACTGGTGCAGTTGACGGCTCCCTGAGCGAAGAAGCTGCTCTGCGCGCTATCACCACTTTCTACTTCGAATACGACAGTTCGGACCTGAAACCAGAAGCCATGCGCGCTCTGGACGTTCACGCGAAGGACCTGAAAGCTAACGGCGCTCGCGTTGTTCTGGAAGGTAACACCGACGAACGTGGTACTCGTGAGTACAACATGGCACTGGGCGAGCGTCGTGCGAAAGCCGTTCAGCGCTACCTGGTTCTGCAAGGTGTTGCTCCAGGCCAACTGGAACTGGTTTCCTACGGTAAAGAGCGTCCAGTTGCTACTGGCCACGACGAGCAGTCCTGGGCTCAAAACCGTCGCGTCGAACTGCGTAAGTAATTCGTCATGCGAACGTGCCGTCGTGCTCTAACTGTATTGGCTCTCAGCCTGGCACCGCTTGCGGTGTGGGCTGCGGTTCCTGTGGAAGATAGCAACTCTGGCTATAACAATAGCGGGAGCAGTTATCCGCCAGCGGGTTATGGCACGAACGGCGCCTATGCCGGGGGCGCGGCAACTGCCGCGCCTTCGGCACAGGGCGAACTGTTCAACCAGCTGCAACGCATGCAGGATCAATTGTCGCAGCAACAAGGCACGATTGAGGTTCTGCAGAATCAAGTGAACCAGCTGAAGCAAGAAGGCCTGGAGCGTTACCAGGATCTTGATCGACGCATTGGAGCCGGCGTTACACCAGCCGCCACTCCTGATAATTCTTCTGCCGGTGGCGCCGCAAGCGCCGCCGGTGGTGCAGCGGCAGGGGCCGCGGCTGCGAGCCAAGCCCCTGCCGCCAGCAGCGAACCGGGTGATCCGGCGAAGGAAAAGCTGTATTACGATGCAGCCTTCGACCTGATCAAAGCCAAGGATTTCGATAAGGCCAGCCAGGCTTTTACCGCATTCCTGCGCAAATACCCGAACAGCCAGTACGCGGGCAACGCCCAGTACTGGTTGGGTGAGGTGAACCTGGCCAAGGGTGATCTGCAGGGCGCAGGCCAGGCATTTGCCAAGGTCAGCCAGCTGTACCCCAAGCACGCCAAGGTGCCGGATTCGCTGTACAAACTGGCTGACGTAGAACGCCGCCTGGGTCATACCGACAAGGTCAAAGGCATTCTGCAGCAGGTGGTGGCCCAGTATCCGGGTACCTCTGCGGCCCAGTTGGCTCAGCGGGATCTGCAACGCATGTAAGCGTCGCAACCCGTTCAGAAGAAACCCGCGCCCTGCGCGGGTTTTTTCGTTAGAATCCACGCCCTTTTATGAAACACGCTTCCTGGGGTTTACGCGTTGGCGGAATTCCTCGAAGTGCCTGACGGAGGCGGACAGCCTGTTTAGCTGTTACGCCCGTGGCGACTATGCAAGACACATTACGTATCACCGAAGTTTTTTACTCGTTGCAGGGTGAAACGCGCACTGCCGGGCTGCCCACTGTATTTGTGCGCCTCACCGGTTGCCCGCTGCGTTGCCAGTACTGCGACAGCGCCTACGCCTTCAGCGGCGGCACCGTGCGCACCCTTGAAGACATCCTTGAGCAGGTGGCCGGTTACCGGCCGCGTTATGTCTGCGTCACGGGTGGCGAGCCCCTGGCACAGCCCAATGCCATTCCCTTGCTCAAGCAGTTGTGCGATGCCGGTTACGAGGTGTCCCTGGAAACCAGCGGCGCCCTCGATATCTCTGCAGTCGACCCTCGGGTCAGCCGAGTCGTCGACCTCAAGACCCCAGGCTCCAAAGAAGTGCACCGCAACCGCTACGAGAACATTGAGCTGCTGACGGCCAACGACCAGGTCAAGTTCGTCATCTGTTCCCGTGAAGACTACGACTGGGCGACCTCCAAGCTGATCCAGTATGGCCTGGACCGCCGGGCCGGCGAAGTGCTGTTTTCCCCCAGCCATCATGACCTGAATGCTCGCGACCTGGCCGACTGGGTCGTTGCAGACAACCTTCCGGTGCGTCTGCAACTGCAGCTGCACAAGTACCTGTGGAACGATGAGCCGGGGCGCTGAGATGACTGATCAAAAACGTGCGGTGATCCTGCTGTCCGGCGGCCTCGACTCCGCGACCGTGGTCGCCATGGCCCGTGCAGAAGGCTACAGCTGCTACACCATGAGCTTCGACTACGGCCAGCGTCACCGTGCCGAACTGAACGCTGCCGCCCGTGTCGCCCGAGACCTGGGCGCGGTTGAGCACAAGGTGATCGGCCTGAATCTCGACGGCATGGGTGGCTCGGCGCTGACCGACAGCTCCATCGACGTGCCGCAAGGCCCCAGCGAAGGCATTCCGGTGACCTACGTGCCGGCACGCAACACGGTCTTCCTGTCCCTGGCCCTCGGCTGGGCCGAGGTGCTCAATGCCCGCGACATCTTCATCGGCGTCAACGCCCTGGACTACGCCGGATACCCGGACTGCCGCCCCGAGTACATCGAGTCGTTCGAGCGCATGGCCAACCTGGCGACCAAGGCCGGTGTAGAAGGGCAGGGCTTTCGCATCCTGGCGCCACTGCAGAACCGCAGCAAGGCCGATATCGTGAAGGCAGGCGTAGGACTTGGCGTCGATTACTCGCTGACTGTTTCCTGCTATCAGGCAGACACTGATGGTCGCGCTTGTGGGAAATGCGACAGCTGCAGACTGCGTGCAGAGGGCTTCCAAGCGGCCGGAATTACTGACCCAACGCGTTATTTCTGATTTATTTTAAATAAGGTGTTGAATAATCCTTAGAAATCAGTATTATACGCGCCACCACACAGCGGGTCGTTAGCTCAGTTGGTAGAGCAGTTGGCTTTTAACCAATTGGTCGTAGGTTCGAATCCCACACGACCCACCATTTTTGGCGGTTTAGAAAATCCGGAAGGCCCACGCAAGTGAGGATTTCCGGGTTTTTTTTTGCCCAGTAAAAAGCCGATCACTCTCGCGACAGAGAGTGATCGGCTTTTTTGTTAAAGCTAGCCAAACCGCCCGGTGATGTAGTCCTCGGTCTGTTTCATCTTCGGCTTGGTGAAGATCTCATCCGTATTGCCATGCTCAATCAGTTCGCCCATGAACATGAACGCCGTGCTGTCCGACACCCGGGCGGCCTGCTGCATGTTGTGGGTCACGATGATCACCGTGTATTGCTCTTTCAGCTCGGTGATCAACTGCTCGATGCGCCCGGTGGAAATCGGGTCGAGCGCCGAGGTCGGTTCATCCAGCAACAATACTTGCGGGCGCAGCGCAATGGTGCGGGCGATGCACAGGCGTTGCTGTTGTCCGCCTGAAAGACTCTGGGCGCTTTGTTTGAGTTTGTCTTTCACCTCATCCCACAGCGCGCCGCCGCGCAAGGCTTGCTCGACTCGATCATCCATTTCCCGGCGCGACAGCTTTTCGTGGTGGCGCACGGCATAGGCGATGTTGTCGTAGATCGACATCGGGAACGGCACCGGCTTCTGGAAGACCATCCCGACGTGGCTGCGCAGGCGGTTCATCGAGTAGCCGGGGGCGAGGATGTTTTCGCCATTGAGCAGCACTTCACCGCGGGCTTCCTGCTTCGGGTACATCGAGTAGATACGGTTGAACACCCGCAGCAAGGTCGACTTGCCGCAGCCCGATGGGCCGATGATCGCGGTGATGCGTTTTTCCGGAATGTCGATGTCGATGGATTTCAGCGAACGTTGGTTGTTGTAGAAAAACTCCAACCCACGGACACGGATTTTGGTTTTTTCAGGATCAAGGCGGGTCGATTGCATCAGTGGGACCTATTGCGCAAAAGAATCAGGCGAGACAGCAAGCTCAGCACCAGCACGAACATCGTCAGTACCAAGGCGCCTGCCCATGCGAGGGAGTGCCAGTCATCGAAGGGGCTCATGGCGTACTGGAAAATAACCACCGGCACGCTGGCAATCGGCTTGAGCAGGTTGCTGCTCCAGAACTGGTTGCCGAAGGCGGTGAACAGCAGCGGCGCGGTTTCCCCGGTAATCCGCGCCAGCGCCAGCAGGATGCCGGTCACCACGCCGGCCTTGGCCGCTCTCAACACGATCTGCAACGTCAGTTTCCACTGGGGTACGCCCAGGGCCAGGGCCGCCTCGCGCATGGTGGAAGGTTGCAGCTGGAGCATCTCGTCGGTCGTGCGCACCACCACCGGAATCACCAGCAAGGCCAGCGCCAGGGCACCGGCAATGGCGGAGAAACCTACCTGGTGATTGGTCAGCAGGTTCAGCGGCAGGATCACCCCGGTGTAGATGAACAGGCCCAGCACGATCGACGGCGCGGACAGCAGGATGTCGTTGATGAAACGCACCGTGGTACCCAGGCGCGAGTGCCGTGCGAATTCCGCCAGCCAGATACCGGCCATCAGTCCGATGGGCGTGCCAATCAGCAGCGCAATCCCGGACATCAGGGCGCTGCCATAAAACGCGTTGGCCAGGCCGCCGTCTGTTCCGGGTGGCGGCGTCATCTCGGTAAACAGGCGCAGGTTGAGCGCCTGAAAGCCGTTGATGATGGTGGTCAGCAGAATCCACGCCAGCCACAGCAGGCCAAAGACTGTCGCGCCACAACTGAGCAGCATGGCCACCCGGTTCTTCAAGGCACGCTTGCGGTACAGGCGTTCGTTGCTGCTCATAGGCCCTCCTTGCGGGACAGGCGCATGAGCATCAGCCGCGCCAGTGCCAGCACCACGAATGTCACGATAAACAGCAGGAAGCCCAGGGCGATCAGCGCCGAACGATGCAGGTCGGTGTACGCCTCGCTGAACTCGTTGGCGATGACGGACGCGATGGAACTGCTGGGCATCAGCAACGAGGCGGAGAACTGTTGCGCGTTGCCCAGCACGAAGGTGACGGCCATGGTTTCACCCAGGGCGCGACCGAGGCCGAGAAAGATCCCGCCGATCACTGCCGAACGGGTGTAGGGCAGGACGATGTCCCACACCACTTCCCAGGTAGTACTGCCCAGTGCGTAGGCCGACTCCTTCAATTGAGTCGGCACACTGCGGAAAACCTCATGCATCACCGACGTGATGAACGGCGTGATCATGATCGCCAGCACGATGCCGGCGGTCAGCATCCCGATGCCCAGCGGTGGCCCCTGGAACAGCGATCCAATAAACGGAAGCGCACCCAGGTAATCGTTGATCCAGGGTGACAAGTGTTCAGCCATAAAGGGCCCGAAAACAAACAGGCCCCACATGCCATAGATAATCGAGGGAATGCCCGCGAGCAATTCAACGGCGGAGGCGACCGGCATTCTGAGCCAGGGCGGCGCCACTTCGGTGAGGAAAATCGCGATGCCGAAACTCACCGGCACCGCAATCAGCAACGCCAGCAACGAGGTGACCAAGGTGCCGTAGATCGGTACCAGGGCGCCAAAGTGGTTGTTGACCGCATCCCACTCGGTGCTGGTGATGAAACCGAAACCGAAGGTCTTGAAGGCCAGGCCACCGCCCCACAGGGTGGAGGCGGCGATGCTTGCCAAGAGCAGCAGCACCAGCATCGCGGCCCCGAACATCGAGCGTTTGAACCACAGATCGTGGCGCTGATCGCGAGCGGCGCGGCTATCACCCGACACGTCGCTTGCGTGAGTAGTCATAACCAGGGATTGCACGGTGTCGTTCATATCAGAAGTGCTCACCCGCCTCCATCAAGCATGCACATGCTTGAGGAAGGGGGCTATAGAGGCGGATCAGTGGGCGAAGTCAGACTTCCAGTAACCTTCGATCCGGGTCACGAGGGAATCGGGCAACGCTACGTAGTCCAATGCCGCAGCCTGCTGCTGACCTTTCTCCAACGACCATTTGAAGAAGTTGAAAGCGGCCTGGCTTTGCTCGGCGTTTTTTGCCTGCTTGTACATGATGATCCAGGTGGTCGCCGTGATCGGCCACGCGTTCTCGCCCGGTGCGTTGGTCATGATCAGGTTGAAGTCATGGGCGTTGGCCCAATCGGCAGTATCAGCCGCTGCCTGGAAGGCCTTGGCGTTGGGCTCGACGAATTTGCCGGACGCGTTCTTCAGTGAGGCGTAGGTCATCTTGTTTTGCAGGGCGTAGGCGTATTCAACAAAGCCGATGGAGTTCTTGATCTGCTTCACGTAGGCCGAAACACCTTCGTTACCCTTGCCGCCCACACCGACCGGCCACGGCACGGTGGTGCCGAAACCGATTTTGGTTTTCCAGCCATCACTGACTTTGGAGAGGTAGTTGGTGAAGTTGTACGAGGTGCCCGAGCCGTCCGAGCGGTGGACCACGGTGATATTCGCGCCCGGCAGTTTCAAGCCGGGGTTGAGGGCGGCAATCGCCGGGTCGTTCCAGGCCTTGATGTCACCGAGGAAGATCTTCGCCAGCACATCACCATCGAGTTTCAGCTGGCCAGCTGCAACGCCCTCGACGTTCATCACCGGCACGATGCCGCCAATCACGCTTGGGAATTGGCCGAGGCCGCCGGCCTTCAGTTCATCCGCCGACAGCGGCGCGTCGGACGCACCGAAGTCCACGGTAGCCGCCTTGATCTGGGCGATACCACCACCGGAGCCGATGGACTGGTAGTTGATCCGGTCACTGGAGCTTTTGCTGTATTCCTGGGACCACTTGGACAGCACCGGGTAGACAAAACTGGAGCCTGCGCCCGTGACGTCAGTGGCGTGAGCGACACCACTCAGGCACAGGGCAGTGAACAACACTGACAGACTCTTTTTGGTCAGCAACATCACGACGACACCTCAAAGGAAGGGGGCAGGTGGAGGGCCCCACCTGCCTGGGACGTGACGATTTAATTCCTGAAATGTGTCTGTTTAATGACGGTTTGGCTTTATGAAGAAACATTTAGAAATATCTGTGGGCGACCCCGGAAGGGATGCTCCGAGGTCGCTGCACTGATCAACCCTGGCTGCGCACCAGGATCGACTCATCGATCTGGGCGATCGACGTGACTCCGGTCAACGTCATGGCCACGCGCATTTCCTTGGCGAAGATATCCAGCAGGTTCTCCACGCCACGCTGCCCGTCGGCGGCCAGTGCGTAAGCCTGTGCACGGCCCAGCAGAACGCCCTTGGCGCCCAGCGCGAGCATGCGCACCACGTCCAGCCCCGAGCGTACGCCGGAGTCCACCAGCACCGTCAGATCGCTGCCCACGGCTTGTACGATAGGCGCCAGTGCCTTGGCTGTGGACAGCACGCCATCAAGCTGGCGCCCGCCGTGGTTGGATACGACGATGCCGTCGGCACCAAAGCTCACCGCGTCCTTGGCATCCTGTGGGTCGAGGATGCCTTTGATGATCATCGGGCCTTTCCAGAATTCGCGGATCCACTCCAGGTCTTTCCAACTGATGGAAGGGTCGAAGTTGTTGGCCAGCCAGCCGATGTAGTCCTTCAGTTGGGTGGGCTTGCCCAGGTACTTGGAGATGTTGCCCAGGTCGTGGGGGCGACCCAGCAGGCCCACATCGAAGGCCCAGGCCGGTTTGGTCATGGCCTGCAGGATTTGGCGTTGCGGCCCGTAGGCACCGGACATACCCGAATGGGCGTCGCGATAACGCGCGCCGGGGGTGGGCATGTCGACCGTGAACACGAGGTTTTTCACCCCGGCGGCCTGGGCGCGCTCCAGGGCGTTTTTCATGAAGCCGCGGTCTTTCAGCACATACAGCTGAAACCAGATCGATTGCGGGCTCTGGGACGCCACTTCCTCGATCGGGCACACGGAAACGGTCGACAGGCAAAACGGAATGCCCTTGTTCGCTGCCGCCTTCGCCGCCTGGACTTCACCACGCCGGGCAAACATGCCGGTCAGGCCCACCGGGCTGAGGACCACCGGCATCGCCAATGGCTGGTCGAACAACGTGGTTTCAAGGCTCAGGCTTTCGACGTTGCGCAGGATGCGCTGGCGCAGGCTGATATCCGACAGGTCCGAGCTGTTGGCCCTGAGGGTGTGTTCGGCGTAGGCGCCGCCGTCGATGTAGTCGAACAGGAAACGCGGCAGTTTGCGGCGGGCGGCTTCGCGGTAATCCGATGCAGACGAAATGATCATGAACAGTGATGCCCCGAGTGAAGAAAACGGTGGGGTGAGGATAGACAAAGGCCTTTCATGGTAAAAACAACTTTTCCAACTTGAATCAAGTCGCAAACGGAATACTCATGAACCTTCGTACGTTGCTGGCCTTTGTCGAAGTAGTTCGCCAGGGCAGCTTCTCACAAGCAGCCGAGGTGGTTTCGCTCACCCAGTCTACCGTCAGCAAGGCGGTCAAGACTCTGGAAGATGAATTGGGCACGCCGCTGTTCAATCGCATCGGCCACAAGAGCGAGCTCACGGCCGCCGGCGAAATTGCCTACCGCCGAGCGCTGGTGTTGCTGGCGGAGCGCAGTGACCTGGTGGCCGAGATCAACGACTTGCTGGGGCTCAAGCGCGGTGTATTGCGCATCGGCTTGCCGCCGGTGGGCAGTGGGGTGCTGTTTGCGGCGATGTTTGCCTTGTATCGGCAGCGCTATCCGGAAATCGAGATCGAGCTGATCGAGCATGGCAGCAAGAAGTTGGGCGAATGCCTGGAGGCCGGGGAGGTGGACCTGGCCGCGTTGCTGGTACCGGTGGCGGGAGAATTTGAATATCAGGATGTGCGCGTCGAGCCACTGATGGTGGTGATGCCGATTGACCATCCTTTGGCCGGGCGCAAAAGCGTCGATTTTTCCGACCTGGCTGACTCGCCCTTTATTCTGTTCGAGGCCGGGTTTGCGCTTAACCGGATCATTCTCACAGCCTGCGAGCGCAGAGGCGTAGTCCCGCGTATCACCGCCCGCAGTGCCCAGATCGACTTTATCGTCGACCTGGTTGCCGCAGGCCTGGGTGTCGCGTTTCTACCGAGCATGCTGGCTTACAAACACCTGCACGCCGGCATCGCCCTGATCCAGCTGGACGAGCCCCAGACTGATTGGCACATCGCCCTGGCTTGGCGGCGACAGGCGCACTTGCCACCGGCGGCGCGGGCCTGGCTGGATCTGGCCCTGGAGATGGGGAATGTTCCGGACACGACCCGGCCTGCGGTCTAGCCTTGTGCGACCAGGGGCAGGCGGCTCTTGACGACTTTTTGCAGCAGCAGGGCCAGCACCTCGGTGGAATACGGCTTTTGCAGCAAGACAAAACGGCTGGCTTCTTCCTGGGCGATACGCGCGTATTCGTCGTTGTAGCCGGTGGTGAGCACCACCGGCAGCCATGGGTACAAGGCTTCGATTGCGTCCAGCAACTCCAGGCCACTCATACCGGGCATGGAGATATCGGAGAACACCACCTGGAAGCTTTCCGGGTTGGGGGCCAGGGCTTCCAGCGCGCTGTTCGCATCCGGCACCCACAGCACGTGAAAGCCCATCTGTTCCAGGGTTTGCGAGGTGTACAGGCCCACATCGGCGTTGTCCTCGACCATCAGCACGCACAAGCCTGAGATGATGGGCGAAACGCTGGTGTCTTGAGGTACCGGCATGGCACTTGGCTCGACCTTGGGCAGGTACAGCGTAAATTGGCTACCCCTGCCGCACTCGCTCTGTACCAGGATTTCCCCGCCTGATTGCTTGGCGAAGCCGTACACCTGGGACAAGCCCAGGCCGGTGCCCTGGCCGATACCCTTGGTGGTGTAGAAGGGCTCAAAGATCGCGTCGAGTTTTTCCGGCGGGATACCCGAGCCGGTGTCCGCCAGTTCGATGGTCACGTAATCGGCGACACGTACCGGGTGAGCGCGAACCGAGGGTAGCCAGCTTGCCGTCGAAACGGTGATGGTCAAATGCCCGTTGCCGGCCATGGCATCCCTGGCGTTCACCACCATGTTGACCAGCGCGGTATCGAACTGGCTTTCGTCGGCGTTGATAAAGCAGGCGTCGTCAGGCACCTGGATGCTTACCTTGACCCGTGAACCGGTCAGGCTGTCCATCATCTCGCCCACCCGCTTTACACTTTCGCCGACGTTGAACACCTCGGGTCGCAAAGCCTGGCGGCGGGCGAATGTGAGCAACTGGGCCGTCAGGCGGGCCGCGCGATCGACCGTGCTGGCGATGGCTTCCACGTATTTCACGCGGCGTGCTTCGCTCAGGGCAGGTGGCTTGAGCAAGTCGGCACAGGACTTGATCACCGTCAGCAGGTTATTGAAATCATGTGCGACACCGCCAGTGAGTTGGCCGATGGCTTCCAGTTTCTGTGACTGACGCAGGGCGTCTTCCGACAGTCGCAGGGCTTCCTTGGCTTCTTCCTCAGCCTGGATATCACGGCCCACGGCGTGGATGTAGTCGCTGTCGGGCACGGCCGTCCAGGCGATCATGCGGTAGCTGCCGTCCTGGTGGCGGTAACGGTTCTTGAAATTGGGGAAGTTCTTGCCATCGCCCAAACGGCTGACCGCCGAGGATGAGACGGCCAGGTCGTCGGGGTGAACCAGGGCCAGCAACTGGCTGCCCACCAGGTCGTTTTCGGCGTGGCCGAGCATGCGTGTCCAGGCCGGGTTCACGGCGGAGATCACACCGTCGAGTTGTGCCACCAGCATCAGGTCCGGCGACAGGCGCCAGATACGGTCGCGATCGCGAGTGCGCTCGACCACCCGCTGTTCCAGGGACTCGTTGAGTTTGCGCAGGGACTCTTCGGCTTCGCGCAGGGGCGTGATGTCCCGGGATACGCAGAGGATTTTCTCCGGCAGGCCGTCACTGCCCATGATCGGGCTGACGTTCACGTGCCACCATTTAAGGTTGCCGGCCAGGGTGTGGGCAGCGCCGACAAAGCTGGCATTGCGACCGGCCTTGGCGGCCTCAACGGCAGCCTTGGCATCGAGATTGCCCTGGTCGTGCCAGAAGTCGGGCCAGGGGCAGCCGCGGATCGCATTGAAGTCGCTGACTTCCATGATCTGCTTGCCGCCTTCGCTCATGAAGGTCAGGCGGGCGTCGAGGTCCAGCACCTTGATGCAATCGTTGATGCTGGCAAGCACGCGTTCGGTGAAGGCTTCGCTGTGGTTGAGGCCCGCGGCGGACAAATCACTCTCGCCAGATTCAGGTGGGCTGTTTGTCTCAGGACCCGTCCCGATAGTGCTATTCATTTGAGTGCTGCCACGCGTGTTAAATGGCCGTCATCATGTCATTGCGACACTTATATCACCAGCGCCTTCACGCTTATTCGATGGCAGGCAATCCGGCATGCTGCAAGCGTGACGGCGAGATTAAAACCCGTCAGTCATATTCAGGTTCCGGGGTCTGAATAAGTGCTGGAAAAACCGTCGAAGTCTTTGAAAGAAATAGGATTGTCGGACAATTTTGTGCATGAAAAACTCTTCATAATTTGCCCGCTCGAAGATTGGTAGCTTCCTCTCGCTGCCCAATAATTCGAGTTCTAATAATGAATAAAAAACTCTTCAAGAGCGCTTTGGCGCTGTCGATTTCCCTTGCCTCCACTTCCTTGTTTGCCGGTGGTTTCGCCCTCAACGAACAAAGCATCAGTTCAATGGGGACCGGTTACGCCGGGCGTTCCTCCTCCGCGGATGACGCCAGCACGGTGTTCGGCAACCCGGCGGGCATGTCTCGCCTCAAGCAGAATGAAGTGAGCATCGGGGCGACCTACCTGGATGCCAAGTCGAACATCAAGGACGCCAGTTCCAGCCAAGGTGGCGTGGACAACCCCGGCACCAACAAAGGCGATATGGTCCCCGGCATCGCCGTACCGATGGGCTACCTGGTGACGCCGATTGATGAACACTGGGCGTTTGGCCTGGGAATCTACGCGCCGTTCGGCCTCGTGACCGACTATGAACACAGCTTCCAGGGCAATGGCTTTGGCAACAAAAGCAAGGTTCAAGTCATCACCGTGCAGCCAACCGTCAGCTATGCCTTCAACGACAAGGTTTCGGTGGGCTTCGGTCCGACCTTCAACCGTATCAGTGGCGAACTGGACTCCAAGGTCCCGGCATTTGGCCTCGGCACGGAAAACGTGAAGGTCAAGGGCGACGACACCGCCACCGGTTTCAACGCCGGTATCCTGGTGCAGCCGATTGAAAGCACGCGCATTGGTGTGACCTACCACTCGCAGGTTGTGTATCACCTGTCGGGCAAAACCAACGCCTCGGGGGTGCTCACCGACCTGGTGGATGGCGGCCCGCAGCGGTATGACGCCAAGCTGGATGTCACCACGCCGTCGTCCGTGGACTTCTCGGTCACCCATAAACTCAACGATGACTGGACCCTGTACGTCGGCAGCACCTACACCCGCTGGAGCCAGTTGAAGAAGATTACGATCAACAACAGTGGCGTCTCTGACCTCGCCACCGAACTGGCCGGCCTGAACTCCATCACCGAAGAACAGCACTGGCATGATACCTGGTCTCACGCCATCGGCCTGTCGTACCAGTTGAACAAGCAACTGGTGCTGCGTACCGGCTTTTCGGTGGACCAGACGCCCACCAACAACACCGACCGGTCCGTACGTATTCCTACGGGCGATCGCACGGTGTTCAGCTTGGGCGCCGGCTGGACGCCAGTGGATAACCTGACCTTCGACGTCGCTTATTCCTACCTGAAAGAAGAGCCGATCAAGGTCCGCGACAATAATCCGCAACTGGCGCTGACCTACGACGCCAAGTATGAAAACAGCGCCAACGGTTTCGGCGGTTCGGTGACTTACCGCTTCTGATGCACCGAAAGAGGGCAAAGAGTCAGTTTTCTTACATGGCTCTTTGCTAGCAATTGTATCGGTCGCGCTACCAAACCTTCCCTGTCTTGGTTAAATTGGCTGCAATCCAGCTCAAGACAGGGATCGTCATGACTACGCTTTCGCCGATCAGCTCCGCCATCGCCCTTACCAATCGACCCGCCGTTACCCCGCCAGCTACGCAGGCGCCAGAAACGGACGCCGCTGCCGTGCGACCTTCCTCGGTGGTCAGCCTTGGCAATGTCACGGTAGACGTTCAAGCCGAGACGTATTCCCGCAACGGCCAATTGCCCGGCCATGGGCCGATCAATGCCTGGGAAAGTGACAGCGACGATGCGGTCACCAAAGCGATCAGCACGAATTTCCCTGCACTGCCCAGAGGCACAGGCTTCAGCGGCCTGGGCGCTACCCTGATCGAGCAATTTGCGAAGAGCGGTACCGACATTTCCCAGTCGGCGCTGAGCACCAGCGCTTCCAGGACCCAAAGCCCTGCCGAACTCAAGGTTCAACAGACGCTGCTGCACAGCAAGGCCGACAACCTGGTCAGCCTGACCGTCAAGACGGCCAGCGGCAAGACCGTCACCTTCAGCCTGGCCAGCCAGTCCGCAGGCCTGGCCGCGCAGGCGAAGGTGGACGGTGGCGCCCTCAGCGCCGCCGAACTCAAGGAAGTCGCCAAGTTGGGCGAAGCCTTCCAGGACGCGATCGACGGCCTGGCCGCCCAGCCGCCGAAACTCGAGCTGAGCAAGCTGACGCAGTTTGATTCCAGCGTATTGGCTTCGGTGGACCTCAGCGGCAAATTGAAAGTGAGCAATACTGACGACCTCACGCTTGCATTCCATGCGGACAGCCAGGGCCGCACCACGCGCATGAGTAGCCCGGCGGGGGAAGTGAGTCTCTCGGTCGACCTGAAGAACGCCGGCATCCTCGGCAACGCCAAGCAACAGGCAATCGCGCTGAAAAGCTACCTGGCCCAGTTCGACAAGGCCCAGGCGCGGGGCAAGGCCGATGCTGACCTGATGGCGATGTTCAAGGATGCGTTTACCGCCATGAACAGCAACTACCCGCAGGGCGCCAAAGCGCCTGCGCCGCTGACCCGCAGCGCGGCAGATCAAGGCCTGCTGACGGGCCTGGCGGATTTCAAGGCCTCCATCAGCCAGGCGGCCAGCTCCCCCAACCCGGCGCGCCCAGGGGAAACCGATACGTTTGCCTATGGGATTTCCCAGAAAACGCGCATCGGCGGCAATGACCTCTCCAATCGCACGATCGATCAGGTCCAGCGATCAAGCCTCGAGGCCAGTTTTCATCAGGGCCTGGATGGCGGGAAGCCGCCGGCTTTCGATACCAGGCGCGAGTCGCAGAACTACCTCTATGTGCAGGTCGACGACAAGGCCAGCAGTGCGGCGAACATCACCTACAAGGATGGTTTCCTGACCAACGCCTCCGTGGACCAAAGCGCCAGCCAGAACACCCGCACCCAGCGATACGAGATGGCTCGACTGGTTAAAGACAGCGTGGTACCGAACGAGGCCACCAGCCATCGCGACTACCTGGTACTGCTGGAATATGCGGCGCGGGAAGGCAAGAGTGCCAAGGGCGCCGATGAAACCATCCTGAAGGATGCCCTGGCGAACATGCATCAGTGGGCGTTGCTGCAAGACGATCCGTCCGCTTTGCCCGGTTAAACCGGTCGTTGTAAAAAAGGGAAACCCCTGGCCGGGTTTCCCTTTTTCATGCCTGGCCGAATCCCAGATTAGGCTTTTGAAACCATTCGATATTCTGTAGCCTTGCGCAGCTTCACCGTGCTTGATGAACACAATCACTTCGTCCGGCGGCGCCCGAAAGGCTCCAGAGCCGGTGGTACACTCGACTTTCGCGCAACTGCGCCTGCAGGTCTTGCGAACATGACGCAAATTTCCGAACGCCTTCTGGTCCAAGCCCACCTCGACGCCAAGCAGCCCAAGGTGCTGAGCGCCGAAGAAGAGGCGGGCTACCGCGCCGCCATCGCCGCCGAGCTCAAGGCTCAGGACGCGGTGCTGGTGGCACACTTCTACTGCGACCCGGTGATTCAGGCCCTGGCCGAAGAAACCGGTGGTTGTGTGTCCGACTCCCTGGAAATGGCCCGCTTCGGCGCGGCGCACCCGGCCAAGACCGTATTGGTGGCGGGCGTGCGATTCATGGGGGAGACGGCCAAGATCCTCACGCCTGAAAAACGCATCCTGATGCCGACACTGGAAGCCACGTGCTCCCTGGACCTTGGCTGCCCGGTGGATGAGTTCTCGGCATTCTGTGATCAGCACCCTGAGCGCACGGTGGTGGTCTATGCCAACACGTCGGCGGCGGTGAAAGCCCGTGCTGATTGGGTGGTGACTTCCAGTTGTGCGCTGGAGATTGTCGAAAGCCTGATGGATAACGGCGAGACGATTATCTGGGGGCCGGACAAGCACCTGGGCACCTATATCCAGCGTCAGACGGGTGCAGACATGTTGCTGTGGGATGGTGCGTGCATCGTGCACGAGGAGTTCAAGTCCAAGCAGTTGGAGGACATGAAGGCGTTGTACCCGGACGCGGCGATTCTGGTGCACCCGGAGTCGCCGACGTCGGTGATCGAGTTGGCGGATGCGGTGGGGTCTACCAGCCAGTTGATTGCGGCGGCGCAGCGGTTGCCGAACAAGACGTTTATCGTGGCCACCGACCGCGGCATTTTCTACAAGATGCAGCAGCTGTGCCCGGACAAGGTGTTTGTCGAGGCGCCGACGGCGGGGAATGGGGCGGCGTGTCGCAGTTGTGCGCATTGCCCGTGGATGGCGATGAATACCCTGGAGCGCACCCTGCAGTGCTTGCGTGAGGGGAGTAATGAGATTTTTGTTGAGCCTTCGGTGATTCCGCAGGCGGTTAGACCGCTGAAGCGGATGTTGGATTTTACTCAGGCGGCTCGGTTGAGGTTGGCGGGGAATGCTTGATCTTGTTTGAGTACATATCCGTTATTTAGGTA